>JAEYNH010000052.1 GCA_023412655.1 Pseudomonadota bacterium
GCGGAAGGCCGCCGGAGACTTAGTTGTAGGCGACGGTGACCGTGAAGGTGCCGGTGTAGGCGCCGGGCGGGGTGGTGTTGCTGAGGGTCAGCTGGCCGCCGACCCCGAAGTTGGCGGTGCCGGTGGAGCCGGCGCTGCCGCTCAGCTGGCCGCCGCCCATGGTGGAGTTCAGGGCCACGGTGATCGGGTTGGAGCCGCCCCGGGTCATGGTCATGTTCTGGGGCACGGTGACGGTGATGTTCATGCCGCCATCACCGGTGACGGTGAAGGCCGCGCGGGTCGGGGTGGCGTTGGAGCCGCCCGTGACGCCCGTGGCGTTGCCGGTGACCGTGCGGTTGCCGTTCTGGGCGTCCACGGAGACGGTGCCGGTGCCGGAGGTCGGGCGCATGATGGTGCCGAACACCAGGTCGGCGTTCTTGGCCACGGTCAGCGGCGCGGTGACGTTCATGCTGCCGGTCACCGAAACCGACGAGTTCGTCTCGGTCGCAAACGCAGGGGCGGCCACGGCGACGGCGGCGAGGACGGTGAGCGCGGGAAGGGCGCGGGCGAGCTTCGACATCAATTCCAACTCCGGTAGGGGCGTCCTGATTTGGGCCAGGGACGCAGCGCGGGATTACGTTTCACGCGATGTACCGGCAAGTTCCGAGCCACGGAAACTAAGGGAAAACCCCCATATTGAGTAGATAAGGCCGCCCGCAGGTCAGCATTCAGATGCCTGCGGTAGAAGCGCGCAAGGTTTTGCAACGGTTGGTCGAGTTCGCCGGGGGCGGGACGCCTGGCCCGGCGGCGGCCGGGCCTGGCAGGGCGAGGCCTCAGTCGGCGGACACCCGGATGGCGTTGTCGTCCGAGTTCCGGTCGATCTGCTTGTTGTAGGGATCGACCCCGGCGAACACCGGCTTGCGGTCGACCGTGACCGTGATGGTCTGGCTGCCGGTCTTCAGCGGGGTGAGCTGGAAGTAGGCCACGTCCCTGGATGTGAAACCCGTCTTGCCCGGCTCGGCGGTGAAGACGCCCACGTCGAACAGTTGGCCGTCGAGGCTGGCCGGAGTCTCCCTGCCCTGGCCGTCCGCGTACATCTTGCGCGCCTCGACGGTGAGGGTGACGTCCCAGCGACCGTCGGGGCGGGCCTTGGCGACCGCGGTGCGGGTCTTCAGGTCGTAGAGGGTGATGCGCTCGAACAGGTCGGTGATCAGCTGCTGGGCCACCGGATCGTCGCCGGCCTGGGCCCGCAGGGCGTCCACCAGGTCCTGGGAGCGCGGATAGGGCGCGCCCTTGAAGGCGTGGCCGCGGAGCAGCTGGCGCAGCGCGGCGTTGACCTTGGCCTCGCCCATCCGGTCGGCCAGCAGGTACATGACCGCCCCGCCCTTCTGGTAGTGGATGTAGCCCTGGTCCTCCACCCGGATCAGCGGCAGCTCCTCGACCGCCTCGGAGCCGCGGCTACGCAGGTAGCGGTCGAGCTCGCGCTTGAGGAAGGGACGGATGCCCTCGGGCCCGTGGATCTTCTCCATCACCTTCAGCGCCGAATAGGACGCCAGGGTCTCGGAGAGGACGGTGGCCCCCTGCATGTCGGCGCCGATCACCTGGTGGGCCCACCACTGGTGCGCCAGCTCGTGGGCGGTGACATAGGTGACGAAGTCGATCTTCTCCTTGTCCCGGTTGTCGGCGATGAAGCCGATCGATTCGGAGTAGGGCATGGTGTTGGCGAAGGCCTGGGCGAAGGTGGCGTAGGCCGGAAACTCCAGGATACGCGCCTGGCGGAACTGATAGGGCCCGAACTCGGCCTGGTAGTAGTCGAGGCCGACCTGCAGGGCCTTGATCATCCGGTCGACGTTATAGGGGTGCTGAGGATCGTAGTAGATCGCCAGCTCCACGCCCTTGTGGTCGACCTTGCGGATGGCGTAGCGCGCCGACTGCACCGAGAAGAAGTTCAGCACCGGCGCATCGGTCCGGTAGCGGACGGTGCGGCGCCCGCCCTCGGTGACGTCCGAGACCTTGTAGCCGGGCGCCACCGGCGTCTGGTCGGCCACGGTGGTGATGGTGATGTCGGCGTTCACCCAGTCGGCGTTGTTCAGGTAGTTGCGGGCCTGGGCCGAACGGTCCTCGAGCTTGGCCGGGCGCAGCTCGGCCGGCAGGCCGTACTTGCGGCGCTTGGCCCGGTCGCGCAGCGCCTGCCTGCGGCTCATGCCGATGGTCGGGGCGAACTCGAAGTTGTTCACGAAGGTCCCGTTGTCCACCAGCCGGGTGGTGTTGTTGCTGTTCTTGAAGCCCTTCTGCTGCATCACGGTGGTGAAGCTCAGGGTGGCCGTCTCGCCGGGCTGCAGCGGCTGGTCGAGGGCGAAGATCCGGTAGTTGAACCGGGCGTCGGCGCTCACCTTGGCCGGGACCGACAGGGCCAGGGTCTCGGCCCGGGTGTCGCGGTCGAGGCGCACGTGGATGTCGCGGATCGGCTCGCCGCTGTCGTTGACCAGGGCGTAGCTGCCCTTTGTCACCAGGCGCGGGGCGTGGGGATCAAGGTCGAGGTCCAGGACCACGTCGGTGATCGAGGGCTGGGGCAGCGTCTCGTATTTCAGATAGGCCTTCTCGTACTCGGCCTGCCAGCGTTCGCCATCCTGGTTGGTGCGGTGCTCGTTCCAGATGTTGGTGTTGAGGAAGATGAAGCCGCCCAGGGCCACGAAGGCCACCAGGGACGCGCCGCCGAGGGCGCCGGCCGGGCCGGCCAGCCGACGGGGCAGGCGCTTCAGGCGCGGCGCCAGGCGGGTCTCGGTCCCCCGCCGCCAGAGGGCGTAGGACAGCACCAGCAGGATGAGGGCGAAGGCGGTCCAGTAGGCGCGGAACCAGGCCGCCGCCTTCCAGTAATCGCCCTGGGCGTTCATGTCGGACAGCGGGACCTCGGGGTGGAGGCCGTAGAGGTAGAGGTTGTGGTCCAGCCCGATGTTGCCGAACGTGATCGTGGCGATCAGGTACAGCAGCATCAGCCCCCAGCCGATGAACTTGTGGGGGGTGATGGCCTGGCAGAAGATCGCCAGCACCGCCACCAGGGCCCAGTCCACCGCGTTCGGCAGGATGTACCAGGCGAGGTACTGCCACAGGTTGATGTCGGTGAAGCCCTTGGAGAGCTGGACGAGGACGCCGGCCAGGGCGCCCACCGCCAGGGTGGCGAGCAGCACCAGGGTCAGGGCCAGGGTCTTGGGCGCCAGGAAGGCCCAGTCGGGCACGGCGGTGGCGTCGATGATCTCGTGGGTCTTGCGGTCGCGTTCGCGCCAGACCAGCTCGCCCGCGTAGTAGACGGCGATGATGATGACGATGAGCGTGAACGCGCCGTTCAGCGTCTGGATGACCCAGCCGGTCACCGGATAGATATCGGTGCCGCCCTGCGCGGCGCCGAGCACGAGTCCGCCGACCGAGTTGAACAGGCCGAGCAGCAGCAGGACGACAAAGGCCGGGCTCTTGAACACCTGGGCCATCTCGAAGCGGGTGCGTTTGCGCAGCTGGGCCCAGGCCGAGGCGGCGCCGTAC
>JAEYNH010000142.1 GCA_023412655.1 Pseudomonadota bacterium
CGCTGATCCCGATCGGCCGCGGCCAGCGCGAGCTGATCATCGGTGACCGCCAGACCGGCAAGACCGCCATCATTCTCGACACCTTCCTCAACCAGAAGCCGGCCCACGACGCCGGCAACGACAGCGAGAAGCTGTTCTGCATCTACGTCGCCGTGGGTCAGAAGCGCTCCACCGTTGCCCAGTTCGTGCGCCAGCTCGAAGAGGCCGGTGCGATGCAGTACTCCGTCGTGGTGGCCGCGACCGCGTCCGACCCGGCGCCGCTGCAATACATCGCCCCGTTCACCGGCTGCGCGATCGGCGAGTGGTTCCGCGACAACGGCATGCATGCCGTGATCGCCTATGACGACCTGACCAAGCAGGCCGTCGCCTACCGCCAGATGTCGCTGCTGCTGCGCCGTCCGCCGGGCCGCGAAGCCTATCCGGGCGACGTGTTCTACCTGCACTCCCGCCTGCTGGAGCGGGCGGCGAAGCTGAACGAGGACAACGGCCTCGGCTCGCTGACCGCCCTGCCGATCATCGAGACCCAGGCCAACGACGTGTCGGCCTATATCCCGACGAACGTGATCTCGATCACCGACGGCCAGATCTTCCTCGAGACCGACCTGTTCTTCCAGGGCATCCGCCCGGCGGTGAACGTCGGCATCTCGGTGTCGCGGGTGGGCTCCTCGGCCCAGATCAAGGCGATGAAGACCGCCGCCGGCCCGATCAAGGGCGAGCTCGCCCAGTACCGGGAAATGGCCGCGTTCGCGAAGTTCGGCTCGGACCTCGACGTCGCCACCCGGCGTCAGCTGGCCCGGGGCGAGCGCCTGACCGAGCTGCTGAAGCAGCCCCAGTACTCGCCGCTGTCGGTGGAAGAGCAGGTCGTGTCGGTGTACGCCGGCACCCGCGGCTACCTCGACGGGATCCCGACCGCCGACGTCGGGCGCTTCGAGGCCGAGCTGCTCAGCCACATGCACGCCAAGCACCAGGACATCCTGGACCACATCCGCACCAAGAAGGATCTTGGCCCGGTGGAAGATCGCCTGAAGTCGGTCCTGGCCGCCTTCGCCGAATCCTTCGCCTAAGACTGACCAGACCCGGGAGCGAGTAGCCGGCGATGGCCAGCCTCAAGGAGATGCGCAATCGGATCGGAAGCGTGAAAGCCACGCAGAAGATCACGAAGGCGATGCAGATGGTCGCCGCGGCCAAGCTGCGGAAGGCGCAGGACGCCGCCCAGAACGCGCGGCCGTACGCCCAGCGGATGGCGGCCGTCATCGCCAACCTCGCCGCCGGCGTGTCCGGCGAAGGGGCGCCGCGGCTGCTGGTCGGCACCGGCTCGGACCGCCGTCACCTGGTGGTGGTGGCCACGTCCGACCGCGGCCTGGCCGGCGGCTTCAACTCGGCGATCGTCCGCACGGCGCGCGAGAAGATCAACGCCCTGTCGTCCGAGGGGAAGGACGTCAGCGTTCTGACCATCGGCCGCAAGGCCCGCGATCAGCTTCGCCGCCTGGCGGGCGACCGGCTGGTGGGCTCGTACGAGGCCGGCGGCAACCCGTCGCTGGCCACGGCCGAGGAAGTGTCCGCCAAGGTCCAGGAGATGTTCGAGAACGGCGAGGTGGACGTGGTCCATCTGGTCTATTCGAGCTTCCGCTCGGTGGTCTCGCAGGTCCCGACGGTCCGTCAGCTGATCCCCGCCGAGGTTGGCGCGGGCGAAGCGCCCCTCGACCTGAAGGGCGCCAACTACGAGTACGAGCCGGACGAGGAGCAGATCCTCGAGACGCTGCTGCCGCGCAACATCACGACGCAGCTGTTCTCCGCCATGCTGGAGAACCAGGCGGGCTTCTTCGCCGCGCAGATGACGGCGATGGACAACGCCACCCGCAACGCCGGCGACATGATCGCCAGCCTCACCCTGCAGTACAACCGTTCACGCCAGGCGCAGATCACCAAGGAGCTGATCGAGATCATCTCCGGCGCCGAGGCGCTCTAGTCACCGAAAGAGCCCATCATGTCTGAAGCTCCCGCCAAGAAGCCCGCCCGCAAGGCTCCCGCCAAGAAGGCCGCCGCGACCGCCGCGCCGGTCCCGGCGCAGGGCGTCGCCACCGGCAAGATCGTCCAGGTCATCGGCGCCGTCGTCGACGTGGCCTTCGATGGCCACCTGCCGTCGATCATGAACGCCCTGGAGACCACCAACACCGACCAGCGGACCGGCGCGCCGTTCCGCCTGGTCCTGGAAGTGGCCCAGCACCTGGGCGAGAACACCGTCCGCACGATCGCCATGGACACCACCGAGGGCCTGACCCGCGGTCAGACCGTGGTGGACACCGGCTCGGCCATCAGCGTGCCGGTGGGTCCGGGCACCCTCGGCCGCATCATGAACGTCATCGGCGAGCCGATCGACGAAGCCGGTCCGATCAAGACCGACACCTACTCGCCGATCCACCGGGAAGCCCCGAGCTTCGCCGAGCAGTCGACCTCGGCCGAAGTGCTCGTCACGGGCATCAAGGTCATCGACCTGATGTGCCCCTACACCAAGGGCGGCAAGATCGGCCTGTTCGGCGGCGCCGGCGTCGGCAAGACCGTGACGATGCAGGAGCTGATCAACAACATCGCCAAGGCGTACGGCGGCTACTCCGTGCTGGCCGGCGTGGGCGAGCGGACCCGCGAGGGTAACGACCTCTACCACGAGATGATCGAGTCCAACGTGAACGTGGACCCGAAGAAGAACGACGGCTCGACCGAAGGCTCCAAGTGCGCCCTGGTCTACGGCCAGATGAACGAGCCGCCGGGCGCCCGCGCCCGCGTCGCCCTGACCGGCCTGACCCAGGCCGAGTACTTCCGCGACGTGGAAGGCAAGGACGTGCTGCTGTTCGTCGACAACATCTTCCGCTTCACCCAGGCGGGCGCCGAAGTGTCGGCCCTGCTGGGCCGCATCCCCTCGGCGGTGGGCTATCAGCCGACGCTGGCCACCGAGATGGGCAACCTGCAGGAGCGGATCACCTCGACGACCAAGGGTTCGATCACCTCGGTGCAGGCCATCTACGTGCCCGCCGACGACCTGACCGACCCGGCGCCGGCCACCTCGTTCGCCCACCTGGACGCCACGACCGTGCTGTCGCGCGACATCGCCGCCCAGGCCATCTTCCCGGCCGTGGACCCGCTGGACTCCACCTCGCGGATCATGGACCCGCTGGTGATCGGCGAAGAGCACTACCAGGTCGCCCGCCGCACGCAGGAAATCCTGCAGCAGTACAAGGCCCTGAAGGACATCATCGCGATCCTGGGCATGGACGAGCTGTCGGAAGAGGACAAGCTGACGGTGGCCCGCGCCCGGAAGATCCAGCGCTTCCTGTCGCAGCCGTTCCACGTGGCCGAGCAGTTCACCAACACGCCCGGCGCCTTCGTCGAGCTGAAGGACACGATCCGCTCGTTCAAGGCCATCTGCGACGGCGAGTACGACCACCTGCCGGAAGCCGCCTTCTACATGGTCGGCACCATCGAAGAGGCCGTCGCCAAGGCTGAGAAGCTGGCGGCGGAAGCGTAAGGGAAGATGGCCGAAAAGCTCCACTTCTCGCTGGTCTCCCCCGAGCGCGAACTGTTCGCGGGCCTCGTGGACCAGGTGGACGCGCCGGGGTCGGAAGGCGACTTCGGCGTGCTCGCCAACCATGCGCCGTTCATGACGACGCTGCAGGAAGGCCAGGTCCGGGTGCACCAGGACGGCCGGGTCACGGTCTATGACGTCCGCGGCGGCTTCGCCGACGTGACCCGGGACGGCCTCATCATCCTGGCCGAGCACGCCTCGGAAGCCGCCTAAGGCGGCGATAGCGGCCTGATTTCAAACTGGGCGCCGTGGGGCCTTGCCTCCGGCGCCCCTCTAAAGTTTGATGCGCCGCCTGAAGTCAGGGGAACTCTGTCCATGCGTCTCGCCATCTCCAGCCTGGTTCTCGCAGCCGGTCTCGCCACCGCGGCCCAAGCCCAGGATCCCGCCCAGCCCGCGCCGGCCGCGGCGCCCGCCGCCGAAGCCGCGCCCGCAGCTCCGCAGACCCCGCCGACCCTGCCGACCACCGGCGACGGCGCGGCCCTGATCTCGGTGATCGAGAGCGTCTGCAAGCCGGCCGTCCGCGGCGGCAAGCTCGACGACATCGCCAAGGCGCAGGGCTTCAAGCTGAACAAGCGCGAGCAGACCTGGGTCAAGCCCCTGGGCGGCGCCAAGGCCTACCAGATCGTCCTCTACCCGCAGGGCTCCAACAAGGACGTCTGCTTCGGCGAGGTGCGCTTCGCGCCCGGCCAGGACGGGCCGCTGATCGATGCGCTGAACGTCTATGCCTTCGTGCAGCAGCCGTCGCTGGATCCGACCGCCAACTACACCCAGCCGCAGGATCCGGACGGTCTGAAGCGCGTGCGCCGCTCGTGGGAACATGTGGCCTCGAACCAGTCCACCGGCCTCAACATCTCGACGGTGCGCAAGCCGGACGATACGCCGGTCAACAAGGCCTACGACCTGGCCACCTTCCAGTATCAGGAACGCAAGTTCTAAGACGCTGAGCGCGCCGGGGACGACCCCGGCGCGCGCTTCCTGTCCCCCGGGAGGACGACCTCCGTCGAAAGAAGGAGGCCTCGCATGGCCTGGGTCATTCTCTTCATCGCCGGCCTGTTCGAGATCGGCTGGGCCGTGGGCCTGAAGTACACCGAAGGCTTCACCCGCCTCGGCCCCACGGTGTTCACCGCCATCAGCCTCACCGCCAGCATGGGCCTGCTGGGCCTTGCCGTGCGCAGCCTGCCGCTGGGCACCGCCTATGCGGTGTGGACCGGCATCGGGGCGGCCGGGACGGTCATCCTCGGCATCGTCCTGTTCAAGGAGCCGGCGACGGTCGCGCGCCTGGTCTGCGTGGGCCTGATCCTGTCGGGCATCCTCGGCCTCAAACTGCTGAGCCGCTAGGCCGCCGCGCGCCGATCGTCCTCGAGCCAGGCCAGGGCCTGGGCCGCCACATCCTCCCAGCCGGGTTCGCCCACCAGCCAATGGCTCATCCCGGGCATCTCCCGATAGGCCGCGCCGATGCGCTCGGCCGTGCGCCGCACCGTGGGGGCGGGATGGACCGCATCGCGGCCGCCGGCGATCGCCAGGGTCGGAGCAGGCAGGGGGCCCGGGCCGACGCTGGTGGTCATGAACGGGTCCAGCCACCAGTTCAGCACCTCCCGCAGGGCGCGGGCGCTCTCGTGGCCCATGCGCTGTAGGATCTGTGCGCGGTAGGGTCCGCGGACCCGGTCGAGGCTGTGCCGCCGCATGACCTCGCGGTCGGGCGCCACGGCCCCGGACCAGAAGGGGTCGAGAAGGCCTACGGAGGCGGCGGTGACCGCCTCCTCGATCGTCGAGCCGGTGACGCCCCAGGGCGGCGAGGGGGCCAGCAGGACCATGGCCTTAGGCCGAACCCGCCGGGCCGCCAGCTGGCAGACGAGCCCGCCCAGGGAGTGGCCGATGAGCATCGGCGGCTCGGGCAGCTCGGCGCAGAGGCGTACGAGGTCGCGCGCATAGTCCTCCATGGACAGGCCGGCGACGGCGGCTGCGCCCATCCCCTCGCCATGGCCGCGCAGGTCGGGCGCGACCACGCGCCAGCCGCGCGCCTCGAACGGGGCCCGGAAACGTTCGAACGACCAGGCGCCGCAGAACGCGCCATGGACCATCACCACCGTGGTCATAGAAGCCTCGCTCCCCCCGGAGCCGTTGCTCGACCCGCGCAGTCTAGACCCAAACCGCCGGAGCGGGCGAAGGTTTCAGGGCCGAAGGCTTTAGGGGCCGGGGGCGCTTGGCGCCGCGGCGAGCGGCGCGAAGGCCCTGGCGACCTGTTCGTAGATGGCGCGCTTGAACGGCACGATCAGGCCGGGCGCCTCCGCCAGGTACCCCCAGCGCCAGTCGTCGAACTCCGGCTCGCCGTGGGCGGCGAGGTCGAACTCGGCTTCGCGGCCGTCGAAGCGGAAGGCGAACCACACCTGCCGCTGGCCCTTCCAGCCGCGGCGGGCGCGCTCGTCGACGGCGGGCGGAAAGTCGTAGGTAAGCCAGCCATCGGTGCGGGCGAGGTAGGAGATGGTGGTGGCCCCGGTCTCCTCGGCCAGCTCGCGCCGGGCGGCCGCCTCGAGGTCCTCGCCGTCGTCGACCCCGCCCTGGGGGAATTGCCAGTTGTGCGGCGGGGACGTGCCCGCCCGCCGGCCAAACCACGCGCGGCCGTCGGGGTGGAACAGCACCACGCCCACGTTCGGGCGGTACAGAGAAAGGTCGGTCATTACTTCCGGGCGGTGAGGGCGGAGGCGGGCGCCAGCTGATAGCCCCTCTGTTCCACCTCGTTCGCCCAGCGCGCAACCATCTCCAGGGTCACGGGATAGGCGAAGCCGGCGCCCAGGGCCTGGCCGCGCTGCAGGGCGCCGGCCTCGAGGGCCAGGAGCTGCTGGTCGATGGCGGCGCGGGAGAGCTGGTCATCGATCACCCGCTCGGCGGTGGCCCGGGGCAGCCCGCCCGCGCGCCGTGCCGCCGTGCCGTCGTCGATGAAGGCGAGGCCCCGGGCGCGGAGCGAACTTGCCAGCGCCTCATACGCCCGCTCGTCGGCAAGGAACCGGGAGCCGAGATAGTTGGTCAGGCCGAAGTAGCCCGTCGCCCGGGACAGGATCCACTCCAGCTTCTTGGCCGTCTCGGGCGGCGTGGCGCCGGCCATCAGGGTGTAGGGGCCCGGATCGTTGTCGGGATAGTCCAGCGGCTCCAGGGGCGTTTCGAGCAGCACCTCATGGCCGTGGGCCCGGGCCATGTCGATCCAGCCCTGCAGGCCCTCGGCATAGACCACGAAGGAGAGGGTGATCTCCGGGCGCAGGGTCTCGATGGCCTGCCGCGTGGCCCGGGCGTTGAGCCCGAGGCCGCCGACGACGAGACCGATCTTCGGCCGTCCGTTCGAGGTGAACGGCCGGGCGTAGACCTGGGCCGGGGTGCGGCCGTCCTGGGCGATGATCGGAAGCGGCCCGCCAGGGCCGGGGGCGAAGAAGCCGGCGATCGGCGCAGGAGGCAGGGCCGCGCCCTGATGGAGGCCGGGCGAGGGGGCGGCAGGGCCGCCGGAGGCCATCGGGGACAGCGGCCCGAGCGGACGTTCGGACAGCCGCACCACGTCCGGCTGTGGCGTCACGGGTCCTGCGGAGGGCCGCAGCGCCTCGCGCCAGCCGGCCGGCGCCTCGCGGAAGGCGCCCTCGAGGGACATGTGGGCGCGTCCGCCGGTGTCGAACGGCCCCAGCATCTGCACCAGGGCGAAGACGCAGCCGAGGAACAGGACCGCGGCGGCGCCGACGCCGAGCCGGGGGTTCTTCAGCAGTGCGGCGGCGTCAGGCGCCGGGGCCTTCAGCGCCGGGGCCTTGAGTTGGGGCAGTGCAATGTTCGCCACGGGCGGACGCTCCTTCGGGTCCGAGCGTCCGGCAACATGGTTAACGCCCGATCAACCCGAGGACGCCGCAGGGCTGGACGGCGCCTCGCGGCGCCGGCATGGCCCATCAGGCGTGGGATTACTTCTGGGTGGTGCTGGGCGGCGGCTTCACCGCAGCCACCTTGTCCTTGGCGCCGATGCCGGCGAGCTTGGGCTGCGGCTTGGGCAGCTTGGGCGTCTGGGCCACGGAGCCGAACTTCAGCACGTCGACCGCGCGGGCGATCTGGAAGTCCTTCTTCTCGTCGAAGCCTTCCGGCGGCGCCTCGGCGGGCTCGTGCGCGCCGCGGCGCACCTTGCCCTCGTCGGCGTTCAGCGCGTTGCGGAACGAAGCCTCCGAGAACATGTAGCTGCGGTTGGCGATGGCCTGGGCCTCGTCGCGGGTCAGCGCCACCTCGAGGTCGGGCTCGATGCCGGTCTTCTGGATCGAGCGGCCGGACGGGGTGTAGTAGCGCGCCGTGGTCAGCTTCAGCGCGCCGTCGATGCCGCCGCGCAGCGGGATGACGGTCTGCACCGAGCCCTTGCCGAAGCTGGTCAGGCCCACCAGTTCGGCCCGCTTGCGGTCCTGCAGGGCGCCGGCGACGATCTCGGCCGCCGAGGCCGAGCCGGAGTTCACCAGCACCACGATGGGCATCCCGCCGGTGATGTCGCCCGGGCGGGCGTTGTAGCGCTCGATGTCGCGCGGGTCGCGGCCGCGCTGGCTGACGATCTCGCCGCCCTCCAGGAACAGGTCGGCGACGCCGACCGCCTGATCGAGCAGGCCGCCGGGGTTGTTCCGAAGGTCGAGGATCAGCCCCTTCATGTCGGGGTTCTTGGCCTTCAGCTCAGTGAAGGCCGCCTCGGCCTCGTCGGTGGTCTTCTCGTTGAAGCTGCCGATGCGCAGCAGTCCGTAGTCGCCTTCCATGCGCGCGGTGGCGGACCGCTGCTTGATGATCTCGCGCACGAGCTTGACGTCGAAGGGATCGGACTTCTCGCGGGCGATGGTCAGGGTGACCGCCTCGCCGGGCCGGCCGCGCATCTGCTTCACGGCCTCGTTCACCGACAGGCCCAGCACGCTCTCTCCGTTCACCGCGGTGATGTAGTCGCCGGCCTTCAGGCCGGCCCGGAAGGCCGGCGTGTCGTCCATGGGCGAGATCACCTTGACCACGCCCTCTTCGCTGGTGACCTCGATGCCCAGGCCGCCGTACTCGCCGCGCGTCTGGTCGCGCATGTCGTCGAAGTCCGAGGGATCGAGATAGCCGGAGTGCGGGTCCAGGGAGGTCAGCATGCCGTTGATGGCGGCCTGGATCAGCTTGGTGTCGTCGACCTCCGTCACATACTGATTCTCGACGGTGTTCAGGACGTCGCCGAACAGGCCCAGCATCCGGTAGGTTTTGGCCCGGGGCTCGGCGGAAGCGATCGCCTGCTGGCTGACATAGGCCATGGAGCCGGCGCCAAGCACGAACGCCGAGGCGCCGATCACGAGATACTTCTTCATGGCCTTCATCAGGCTCCCTTGTGGCGGCCGCCGCCGCATCTTGTGTCGGGCCGCCGCCTTCCGGGTCGACGTCAGCCCGCCGTACTGTTCAGCCACCGGCCCGGATCGACCGGCGATCCCTGCTCCCTCACTTCCAGATAGAGTTCGGAAGTGGTTTGTCGACCCTCGGCCGTCCATCCGACCGGCTGCCCCGCCGCGACGGATTGTCCGACCTGGACCGACGTTCGCTCGAGGCCAGCCAACACGAGATGATAACCGCCTGCTAGTCTTAAAATCAGGATGACGCCCCAGCCCTTCACCGGGCCGACGTACTGCACAAGGCCTTCCCCGGGGCTGACCACCTGGGAGCCACGCGGCGAGGCCAGGGTGACGCCGTTGGCGCGGCCGCCACCGGGGGCCGGATCGCCGAAGCGCCGGACGATGGCGCCGGGGGCGGGCATGAGCAGGCTGGCGGGTGGCCGCAGGGCGCCTTGCGGCAGGGGCGCGACCGGCGCGCGCAGGGCCAGGCCGGCGTTGGACTTGGGCTCCGGCAGGGACTCGGCCGCCAGGCTCTCGCGCTCGAACAGCGCCTCGCTTTGCACGGCCGCCAGCCGGCGCTGGCGCATCACCTCCCCGGCGTCCTGGGCGTAGGACTGGGCCCTGCCCTGGAGCTCGGGGGTCAGGGCCTTCACCAGGATGGCGGCGCGCACCGCGTCCTTGGCGTCCTGGGGCGACACCAGGAGGGCGGGCGGCGGGTCCCGCTCCAGCTGCTGCAGCACCGACAGCAGGCGGGCGAGCTGGTGGCGGGTGGCGGCCTGCTCGGCCGAGATCTCGGTCTCGGCCAGGTTCAGCCGCTGAAGCTGGTCGCTCGTGGCCGCAACGGCGGCCACGGAGAGCGCCGCCATCACCATGCCGCCCAAGATCAGCGTCCGACCGTGCATCTAGTCCCTGTGGTAAGGCGAACCCGAAAGTATGGAGACACCCCGATAGACCTGTTCCGCCAGCATGGCGCGAGCCAGGGCGTGGGGCCAGGTCTGGGGGCCGAAAGCCAGCTTCCCGTTCGCCTCGGCGACCAGGGCCGGATCGAGCCCGTCGGCGCCGCCGATCAGGAAGACCAGCCGGCGGACGCCCCGGTCGCGCAGGGTGGCGATCTCCTGGGCGAACGCCCGCGACGGCCGCGCCGCCCCCCGCTCGTCACAGGCGATGACGTGGCTGTCGGCGAGGTGCGCCCGCAGGGCCTCGGCCTCGGCGGCCTTGCCCGGCTTACGGCTTTCCACCTCCACCACCTCGACGGGCCCGAGGCCCAGCGAGCGGCCGGCGTTGGTGGCGCGCTCGACGTACAGCTTCACGAGCTCGGTCTCGGGGGAGCGGGGCAGGCGGCCGATCGCGACGATGGCGATCCTCAACTGGCGGCCCTAGTTGGCCTGGCGGTGACCGCCGGTCTCGACCGACCAGATCTTCTCGATGTTGTAGAAGGCCCGCACTTCCGGGCGGAACAGGTGGATGATCACGTCGCCGGTGTCGATCAGCACCCAGTCGGCGTGCGGCAGGCCCTCGACCCGGCACTTGCCGTAGCCGGCGTCCTTGAGGGCGCGCAGCAGGTGATCGGCCATGGCGCTGACATGGCGCTGCGACCGCCCGGACGCCACCACGAGGGCGTCGGCGACGGGGCTCTTGCCCTTGAGGTCGATGAGGACGACGTCCTGCGCCTTGTCGTCGTCCAGACGGGCCAGGATCAGGTCTTCCAGGGCGCCGGCAGAGCCCTGGTCGTCGCCGGAGGACAGCTCCGGCTGCGCGCTAGGCGCAGGTTCGCGTTGCAGCGGGATAGCTCCTTTGATGTCCCAGCGGGCCACCGTAGCATGGATTGGCCGCCATGACATCACGGCCGGGTGCGACGCAGGCGCTCCCGAAGCATGGTGGACGACAGGAAGTTGAAGCGGCCGAACAGGAAGGCCCAGGCGGGGGGACGCTTGTCGGCCAGCAGCCGCGCCTGATGCGTCGGCAGGCGGGCGGCGGCGAAACGCCGCGCGGCGGGCGAGAAGCGGCTCTTGAGGGAAATCCACGGCCGCGAAACCACGGCCACGGGCACCTCCCGCATGATCTGGGTCCAGCCGCGCCAACGGTGGAAGGTGGCCAGGCTGTCGGCGCCCATGATCCACACGAACTTCACGCCCGGGAACCGCGCCTTCAGCCAGCGGATGGTGTCGATGGTGTAGGCCGAGCCCAGGCGCGCCTCGAGGTCGGAGACGATCATGCCCGGCTCGTTGGCGATGGCCCGGGTCTGGGCCATCCGCTGGGCGAGGTCGGCGGTCTCGCGGCCGGACTTGAGGGGGTTCTGCGGCGACACCAGCCAGATCACCCGGTCGAGGTTGAGACGCCGCTTGGCTGTCTCGGCCACGTGGGCGTGGCCCTCGTGCGGCGGGTTGAACGAGCCGCCGAACAGGCCGACCCGCATTCCCGGCGTGAGGGTGAAGCCCGGACGCAGCGCCGCGGGACGCCCGGCGACCGGCGCCCGGCGCGCCGGGCCGGCGAACCACATGCGGCCGCTCAAGGCCGTCTCGGCGGGGTCGGGGCGCCGGCCCGGACGAGGTGCGGATCGGCCTGGGCGACGCGGCTGCGGACGGTGAACACGCCATCGCCCGCCAGCACGCCGGCGCGGGCGAAGAGGCGCCCGTTCTCCCAGTTGGACAGGCCAAGTTCGGGCTTGTTCAGGGCGTACTGGCCGTCGACCCAGCGGGTGAAGCCGTCGCCGACGAAGGGCGCGTCCACGGCGACGAAGAAGCGGCGGTGGGCCTCGGCGTCCTCGGAGATCAGGGTGGCCACGAAACGCGGGCTGTGGGCGTTGAACAGCGCCACGGCCTCGGCGACGTCCCGGACGATCTTGAGGCTGACCTCGGGGGTCTCCTCCCATTCCCACTCGCGGCCGAGGTCAGCGTCGGCGATGGGCTCCACCAGGGGCTCCTCGCGAGGCCCCTCGGCGCGGACAACGGTGGCGCGGCCGGTGCGCCAGGCCTCGGGCAGACGGGGCAGGTCGGCCTCGGCCACATGCAGCTTGCAGCCCTTGCGGCGCTCGCCGGCCCGGGTCAGGGCGTCGAGGAACACCGGGATCAGCTCGCCGGCCCGCGCCTCGACGATGCAGCAGACGTTGAGGGTGTTGCAGACCTTGCGGTCGAGCGAGTGGTAGGCGGCGGCGTAGAAGCGTTCGGCGTCGGCCGCCTCGTCCACCACCATCCAGGCGCCGCCCGTGCCGTGCAGGCTGACCGGCGTGCCGGCCTGGCGGGCGATGGCGCCCAGCTGGGCCACCGCCGGCCCCGAACCCCGGGCCACGGCGAGGGACAGGCGAGAATCGGCGAACATGGCCCAGCCGGCGGCGTGGGCGGGCGATGCGACGAGGGACGCGGCGCCCTCGGGCAGGCCCGCCGCGCGCAGGGCGGGCTGCACGATCCCCGTCATCATGGCCGTGGCGGTGCCCAGGGCGTCCGAGCCGATGCGGAAGACGACCGTGTTGCCGCTCTTCAGCACCCCGGCGGCGTCGGCGAAGACGTTGGGGCGGCCCTCGAAGACGAAGCCCACGACGCCGAGCGGGGCGGCGACCTGTTCCACCGTCCAGCCCTGGTGGGCCACGGTCTCCAGCACCCGGCCGCGCATGGCCGGGGCGTCACGCCAGGCGCGCAGTCCGGCGGCCATGTCCTCGCGCATCGCCTCGGTGACCTGCAGGCGGGTCGTGGACCGGCCCCGGGCCTGGGCGGCTTCCACGTCCCGGGCGTTGGCCTCGCAGACGAGGTCCCAGGCCGGGCCGGGCTCCAGCGCCCGGGCGAAGGTGTCGAAGAAGGCGGCGATCTGATCGTCGCTCACCTGGCCCATCCGGGCGAAGGCGTCATAGGCCGCGCCCACGGCGGCGGCGGCGATGCCGTGCTCGCGCTGGGGAACGTGGAGCAGGGCGCCGTCCGCCACCAGCAGCCGGTCGCCGGCCTTGAAGGCCGCGGCCAGTTCGGGGGTGACGAAGGCCACGCGGTCGCCGCCGTACGGGATCGCCTGGCCGGGGCTCAGGGCCTCCAACCGGCCTGCCCGCTTGCTCGATCCGCCGTCGTCCACCGTTCGCCTCGTTTTGCTCAAGTTGAGCACTTCCTAGGCGTCTTTCCGAATGGCGGCAAACAGCGAGCGCGGGATCAGGCGACGGCGAGATCGTCGGCGTGGATGAGGGGGCCGCTGGTGTAGCCGAGGGCCGCCTCGATGGCTTCGGACTTCAGGCCGCAGATGCGGGCGGCGTCGCCGGCGTCGTAGCGGACCAGGCCGCGGGCGATCTCGCGCCCGGCTTCGTCGCGGACGATCACGGCGTCGCCCTTGTCGAAGCGGCCTTCGGCGCGGCGCACCCCGGCGGCCAGCAGGCTCTTGCCCCGGGCGACCGCGGCGGCGGCCCCGGCGTCGACGGTGAGCACCCCTGCGGGCGCGAGGCTGCCGGCGATCCAGGCCTTGTAGGCGGCGGCCGGGGTGGCGCCGGCCTCGACCACGGTGGCCTTGGCCCCGGCTTCCACGGCGGCCAGGGGCCGCTCGCGGCTGCCGATGGTGATGATGGTGGCGCAGCCGCTGGCCGAGGCGATGCGGGCGGCGGCGACCTTGGTGGCCATGCCGCCGGTGCCAACCCCGCCCTCGGCGTTGGCCCCGCCCGCCATGGCCTCGATCTCGGGGGTGAGGCGACCCACCCGGGCGATGTGCTCGGCGGCGGGGTCCTTGCGCGGATCGGCGGTGTAGAGGCCATCCACGTCGGAGAGGAGCACCAGGGCGTCGGCGCCCACCAGCTGGGCCACCCGGGCCGCCAGGCGGTCGTTGTCGCCGTAGCGGATCTCCTCGGTGACCACGGTGTCGTTCTCGTTCACCACGGGGACCACACCCAGGGAGAGCAGGGTCTCCACCGTGGCCCGGGCGTTCAGCCAGCGGCGGCGCACCTCGGTGTCGTCGCGGGTGAGCAGAACCTGGGCGCAGGCGGCGCCGTAGGGCTCCAGGGCGGTCTCCCAGGCGCGCATCAGCGCCGACTGGCCGGCGGCGGCGGCGGCCTGTTTCTCAGGGAGGGTCAGGGCCCGCTTGCCCAGGCCGAGCCGGCGACGGCCCAGGGCCACGGCGCCGGAACTGACCACCACCACCTGCTGGCCCCGGGCCCGCAGCCGGGCGAGGTCGGCGGCGAAGTCGGCCAGCCAGCCGGAATGGGCGGCGCCGTCGGGACCGACCAGCAGGGCCGAGCCGACCTTCACCACCACGCGCCGGGCGAGGGCAAGTTCGCTGGTTTGCATGCGCGCCTCCGGCCGGATCAGGGCGTCCAGCCTTCGGAGGGGCCCGCGGCCTCCTCGGCGGCCTCGGCCTTGCGCCGGCGCACGAGGTTGTAGGCCTCGCGCAGGACTTCGGTGACGTTCTCGCCGGTGAAGCCCGAGACGAGGCGCACCTCGGTCCCCGCCGCAGCCGCGAGCTCGGCCTGTTTCGCCGCCCGGGTCTCCTCGTCCAGGGCGTCGATCTTGTTGATCGCAAGCAGCTCGGGCTTGTCCTGCAGATCCTCGCCGTAGGCCTCCAGTTCGTGGCGCACGGTCTTCCAGGCCTGGACGATGTCGTCCTGGGTCCCGTCCACCAGGTGGATCAGCACGGCGGTGCGCTCGATGTGGCCGAGGAAGCGGGTGCCGATGCCGGCGCCTTCGTGCGCCCCCTCGATCAAGCCGGGGATGTCGGCCAGGACGAAGCGTTCGCCCACCGACAGGTCGACGACCCCGAGGTTCGGCGCGAGGGTGGTGAAGGGATAGTCGGCGATCTTCGGCTTGGCGGCGCTGGCGGCGGCCAGGAAGGTCGACTTGCCTGCGTTGGGCAGGCCGACGAGGCCCACGTCTGCGATCAGCTTAAGCCGCAGCCACAGGGCCATCTCCTCGCCGGGCAAGCCCGGGTTGGCGTGGCGGGGCGCCTGGTTCACCGGCCCTTTGAAGTGGGTGTTGCCGAAGCCGCCGTTGCCGCCCTTGAGCAGCAGGACGCGCTTGCCCGGCTCGTCCATGTCGACGATCAGCTGCTTGTCCTCGTCCAGGACCTCGGTGCCGACGGGGACCTTCAGCACCACGTCCTCGCCGGCCGCGCCATGGCGGTTGCGGCCCATGCCGTGGACGCCGGTCCCGGCCCGGAAGTGCTGCTGGTAGCGGTAGTCGATGAGGGTGTTCAGCCCCTCCACGGCCTCTATCCAGACATCGCCGCCCCGTCCGCCGTCGCCGCCGTCGGGGCCGCCGTACTCGATGAACTTCTCGCGCCGGAACGAGACCGCGCCGCCGCCGCCGTTGCCGGAGCGAACATAGATCTTAACCTGATCGAGGAATTTCATTCGCCTGCCTCTAGCCCGGCCCGACGGCCCAGCGCCAGCTTGACCGCATAGACGGTGGCCGCCGCCGCCAGCGATTTGATCACCGCGCCCGCCAGGTAGGGGGCCACCCCCGCCACGAAGGCGGGGCCAGGGTCCATCCGGTCCAGGAGGCCCATCCAGCCGATCATCAGCACCAGGGCGTGGCCGGCCAGGAAAATGAGCCCCAGGGCGACGGGCCCGGGGTAGCGCAACACCGCATACCCGGCCAGGGCGCCGGCGACGGCCATGCCGAACAGATAACCCTGGCTCGGACCGAACAGCGCCTCCGGCCCCGAGGCGCCCTCGGCGAAGACCGGCAGGCCCACGGCGCCGGCGGCCAGCCAGATCAGCACCGCACGCAGGGTGAGCGAGCCGCCGAGCAGGGCGCTCAGAACGAACAGCGCATAGGTCTGCAGGGTCAGCGGGACCGGCGGCATGGGAATGGCCGCCTGCGACGCCAGCGCCATGGCCGCGGCGCCGGCGACGACGGCGGCCATACGGGCTCCGAACGGGGCGGTGGTCGGCAGCAGGGGAAGTTGGGCGGTCATGGGGCCTGCGGATAGCACGGATGGGCGGCGGGGCGGCAGGGCCTGGCCGTTGCTCCCGCGCGGGGGCGCAACGGCCAGGCGTCTAGGCCAGCCAGACCATCTTGCGGGACAGCACCGGAC
>JAEYNH010000054.1 GCA_023412655.1 Pseudomonadota bacterium
GCGCCAGGCCCTCCGTTCCGGTGTCGCCGCCGCCTGCATCGCCTCCGTGGCGGCGCCGGCCGGCGTCGCCGCGCCGGCAGCCGAGGCCCAGGCCAAGGGGCCGCTGGACGTCCGGGTGGCCCAGGCCGAGACCTTCTCGCGGCTGGAATTCCACTGGAAGGGCCGGGCCGCGCCCGTGACCTCGGCCCGTGAGGGTCAGGTGCTCGTCCTCACCTTCGGCCGCGACGCCGACCCCGACATCTCCCGCCTGCGCACATCGCCGCCCCGGTGGATCAAGACCGCCGAGAAGCGCCGTGAGGGCGGTCGGCTGCAGCTGCGCATCACCCTGGCCGACGACGCCGACGCCCGGCTCGGCACGGCCGACGGCGCGGCTTTCGTCAACATCTTCGAAAAGCCGCCGGCGCCCGAGGCCCCGTCCGTGGAGGTGGCTCAGGCCGAGCCCGAGCCGCCTCGGCCCAATCCGCTGCCGCCCGGCGGCGTGGTTAAGATGGGCGTGAACCTGGCGGGCGGCCAGGCCCAGCTCAGCTTCAACTGGGCCAATCCCGCCGGCGCCGCCGTCTTCCGCCGCGGCGGGGCGGTGTGGGTGGTCTTCGACGCGCCGGCCAGGCTCGACGTGTCGGCCGCGCCCAAGGGACTGAAGCAGCTCGGCGCCATCCAGGCCTTCCAGGGCAAGGACCACGCCGCGCTGCGGATCGAAACCCCCGCCGACACCCCAATCTTCTCCACCGCCGTCGGCAATACCTGGACCATCGCCTTGGGCCCCGGGGGGCAATCCCAGCCGGGCATCGTCCGCCTCGGCCGCGACGCCGCCGGCGGCCCGCCGGTGATCAAGGCCCCCGTGGCCGGGGCCACCCGGGTGGTCCGCTTCGCCGATCCGATGGTGGGCGACGTGGTCACTGTGGTCACCGCCCTGGGGCCGCCCAAGGGCGTGCCCAGCCGGCGCGACTACATCCAGATGGCCCTGCTGCCCTCGATCCAGGGCCTGGCCGTCGAGAGCTTCGTCGAGGACCTCGAGGTCCGCCGCGAGGGCGATATCGTGCGGATCGGCCGTCCCGGCGGCCTGACGCTGTCGCCCGCCTGGGCGACCCGCGATCGCGAACAGGCCCAGCTCGGGGCGCCCAAGCCCGCCGTCATGCCGGCGCTGATCTCCGAGGACTGGGCGCAGACGGGACCGGCCGGCTTCCTGGCCCGCTACAACGCGCTGATGGCCTCGGCCAGCGTGGAGGGGGCGAACAAGGATCGCGAGGCGCCGGTGGCCGCGCGCATGGCCCTGGCGCGCTTCCTGGTCGGCTCGGAACTGTCCTTCGAAGCGATCGGCGTGCTCAACGCCCTGGCCCGTGAGCATCCCGAGATGCTCGACGATCCCGAGTTCCGCGGTCTGCGCGGCGTGGCCCGGGTGCTGGCCCGCCGCTACAAGGAGGCCGAGGCCGACCTGTCCGCCCCGGCCCTGGCGGACGACCCGTCCAGCGCCATGTGGCGCTCCTACGTCTCCACCCAGCTGGCCCACTGGCCGGACGCCCGCGCCCAGTTCAGCAAGGGCGCGGAGTCCTTCGCCCTGTTCTCGCCGGCCTGGAAGGCGCGCTTCGCCCGGGCCGAGGCCCAGGCCTCGCTCTACCAGGGTGACCTGGTGGGTGCCGAGGCACGCATCCGCCTGGCGCTCCAGGAAAAGGCCGGCGCCGCCGAGGAGCTGCAGAGCCGTCTCATACAGGCGCGGATCATCGAGTTGCAGGGCCACAAGGACCGGGCCCTGCGGATCTACACCGCCATCGCCAAGGCGCCGGTGGACTCCATCTCCGCGCCCGCCCTGCTGCGGGCCACCCAGATCCAGCTGGAGACGGGCAAGCTCACGCCGCTCCAGGCGGCCACCGTCTTCGACAACCTGCGCTACCGGTGGCGGGGCGACGCCACCGAACTGGAGACCATCCGCGCCCTGGGCAACCTCTATCTCGACCAGGGCCGCTATCGCGAGGCGCTGGAAGCGCTGCGCACGGCCGGCGGGCGCCTCCCCGACCTGCCCGAGGCCATGCAGTTGCAGGCCGACCTTGCGGCCGCCTTCCGCGCCCTGTTCCTGGACGGCATGGCCGACGGCCTCGAGCCGGTCCAGGCCCTGGCCCTGTTCTACGACTTCAAGGAACTCACCCCGATCGGCGCCGACGGTGACCTGATGGTGCGCCGGCTGGTCCGCCGGCTGGTGGACGTTGACCTGCTGCCCCAGGCCGCCGAGCTGCTGAAGTATCAGGCCGACAACCGCCTCGACGGCGTGGCCAAGGCCCAGGTCTCCACCGACCTGGCGCTCATCTACCTGATGGACCGCAAGCCCGAGGCGGCGATCCAGGCGATCAACGCCTCGCGCACCACCGTCCTGCCCCATGCCCTGAACAACGAGCGCCGGCTGATCGAAGCCAGGGCCTGGGCCGCCGTGGGCCGCTTCGAGAACGCCCTGGAGATCATCGAGCGCGACACCTCGAAGGACGCTCAGGAGCTGCGCGCCGAGATCACCTGGAAGCAGAAGAACTGGGCCGCAGCCGGTCCGCTGTTCGAGCGCGGCCTGGGCGAGCGCTGGAAGAACCCCGAGGCGCTCACCGCCGAGGAGGAGGGCCGTCTGCTGCGCGCCGGCGTCGCCTACAGCCTCGCGGGCGACGAGGCCTCGCTGCAGCGCCTGGAGCGCCAGTACGCCGGCTTCTACGAGAAGGCCAGCAACCCCGAGGCGCTGCGCATCGCCCTGTCCGGAGCTCCATCGGGCCGTCTCAGCGTCGGCGACTTCGGCCGCGTCTCGGCCGACAACGAGGCCTTCGCCGGCTGGGTCGCGCGGATGAAGGATCGCTTCAAGACCCGGCCATCGCCGAGCACTCCGGCCAAGCCCGCCGCCAGCCGGGCCGCCACGAACTGATCCCGCTCATCCCCGCGAAGGCGGGGATCCAGGCTGCGCCGGCCAGCAGGCCGCAGACCTAAAGCGAGCCTATCCGCCCGCGCCTCTCTGGAAGCTTTCCACCAGGCTGCCACAGACCAGCCGCCAGCCGTCCACCAGCACGAAGAAGATCAGCTTGAAGGGCAGGCTGACCACCGCCGGCGGCAGCATCATCATGCCCATGCTCATCAGCACGCTGGCCACCACCAGGTCGATCACCAGGAACGGCACGAACAGCAGGAAGCCGATCTCGAACGCCCGCTTCAGCTCCGAGATCATGAAGGCCGGCGTCACCACCCGCAGGGGCACCGCCTCGGCCGTGGCCGGCTTGGGAATGCGCGAGAGGCGGATGAACAGGGCGAGGTCCTCCTCGTCCACCTGACTCAGCATGAAGGTCTTCACCGGCCCGCCCGCCGCGTCGAAGGCGGCCGGCAGTTCCATCTGCTGGTCGAGCAGGGGCTTCACCCCCTCCTGGTAGCTGCGCTCGAAGGTCGGTCCCATGACGATCGCCGTCAGGAACAGCGACAGGGAGATGATCACCGCATTGGGCGGGCTCTGCTGCAGGCCGAGCGCCGTGCGCAGCAGGCTCAGCACCACCACGATCCGCACGAACGAGGTGGTCATGATGACGATGGACGGGGCCAGCGACAGGACCGTCAGCAGGCCAATCAGCTGCACCACCCGCTCGGTCAGGCCGGCTCCGGTGCCGAGGTCGATGTTCAGCGCCTGGGCCGCGGCGGCGGCCGGGAACACCAGGGCCGCGCAGGCGGTGATGGCCGAGATCAGCGCCGCGCGGCGCCATTCGTCGGCGGGGAGGGCGCGGATCGCCCGGGCCAGGTCTCGCAGCATCGCCATCAGCGGGCGTCCGGCTTGGCCTGGGTCTCGCCCAACATCCGGCCTTCGCCCAGCAGCAGCAGCCGCTCCTTGCCGTCGCACTCCACGATCAGCAGGCGGCGGGCGGGATCGAGGACGAGGCTTTCCACCACCTTGAGGCGGCGTTCCTTGCGCTGCGGTTGGCCGAAACGGGCGATGGCGCCTGGGCCATAGCGCCGCAGAACGACCGCGCCGAGGCCGACCAGTCCGAGCGTGAGGGTGAGCGCGAAGATGGCTCGGAGCAGGTCGACGAAATCCATGGGCGCTTCTGCGGCGGAGGTTCCTTGGCCCGCATCCGGCCCTGAGTCTCTTAAGAGGCGATTAACCCTGTTTATTCACCATCTTCCGCATGAACCTGGCCGAGATCCCGCTCTTTGCGATGCTGCGTGGCCGGCTCGGCTACCTGTCGGAGCGCCAGCGGGTGATCGCCCAGAACGTGGCCAACGCCGACACCCCCGGTTACGTCTCCCAGGACCTCAAGCCGTTCCAGGTCCAGCTCCAGGCCCAGTCCCGGGCCCAGTCCCGGGCCCAGGCGCCGGCGGCCATGGCCGCCACCCAGGCCGGCCATATGCAGCCGAAGTCCCAGGGCAGGCCTGCCGCCGCCGCCAAGCCCGTGAAGGCGGCGGGCTCCGAAACCACGCTCAACGGCAACGCCGTGGTGCTGGAGGAGGAGATGATGAAGATGACCGAGGCGCGCCTGAACTACGACGCCGCCATCGGCTTCTACCAGAAATCCATGAACATCATCCGCCTGTCGGCCCGCTCTCCGGGTCGGGGCTAGGGGAGCTGAGCGATGGCTGAACGATCCATGTCGGGCGTGGCCCAGGCGATCGCCGCCTCCGCCCTGCGCGCCCAGCAGGCGCGGATGCGGATCATCGCCGAGAACCTGGCCAATGCGAACTCCACCTCGCGCACCCCGGGCGGCGACCCCTATCGTCGTCAGGCCCCGGTGTTCGAGCCCACCCGCACCGCCCAGGGCGGCCAGGGCGTGAAGATGGCGCGTGTCGAGCCCGACCGCAGCGAGTTCCGCACCGAGTACAATCCGGGCCACCCCTCCGCCGACGCCCAGGGCTACGTGAAGCTGCCCAACGTCAATTCCATGGTCGAGGCGATGGACATGCGCGAGGCCCAGCGGGCCTACGAGGCCAACCTCAATGTCATCGAGACGGCGCGCGCCATGGAGACGCGCACCCTCGATCTGCTGAAGAAGTAGGAGGCCCTAAGCCGTGATCACCGCGCTTGCCGCTTCCAAGGCCTATGCCGCCGCCCAGAAGGGCATGGCCCTCGATGCCGGCGCCGAAAGCGGCGCCGCGGCGCCGGCCGCCGGGCCGGGGTTCGGCGACATCCTCAAGGCCGCCATGGGCGACACCATCTCGGCGTCCCGTCACGCCGAGACCCAGATGGCCGCCCAGGTGCAGGGCAAGGCCGAGCTGATCGATGTGGTGACGGCCATCTCCGCCGCCGAAGCCAGCCTGGAGACGGTCATGGCCGTCCGCGACCAGGTGATCAGCGCCTATCAGGAAATCATGCGGATGCCGATCTGAGGCCGGCTCCCCCTCCCGGGGGCTTGCCGCGAACCCTCCCCGGTGAAGGGGAGGGCCGCTGAACCGAGCCTACTTCACCACCGCGCAGGCCACGCGCGCCCCGGCGCCGCCGATGGGCTGGGTCTTGTGGTCGTCGGCGTTCGCGTGGATCAGCACCGCCGAACCGTCGCCGTCGCGCAGGGCCGACAGGGTGGTCAGGGTGGTGAAGACCTCGGCCGTCGCCGCGCCGTCGGCCCCGGCGTGGATGTTCGGCAGGTCGCCAGTCTCGTTGGCCTCGGCGTTCAGCAGGCCGTGCACAGCCTTCGCATCGCCATGGCCCTGGTGACGGGTGTGGGCGCCGGCGCTGGTGAAGTCCGACTTCGAGCAGTCGGCTTTCTCGTGGAAATGCAGGCCGTGCCAGCCGGGCGTCAGCCCCTTGGCCTCCACGCGCATCAGCACGCCCTTCGGCGCCTCGGTGAGGCTCACCGTGCCGATCGCCTGGCCGGCGCCGTTCTTCAGGTCGGCGGTGACGGTCTCGGCGTGGGCCACGCCCGCGACGGCGGCGGCAGTGGCGGCGAGGACGACAAGCATTCGGGACATGGAGCACTCCTGGTGGGACTAAGCGGTTCGTCATAACGCGGAAGCGGCGATCCGGTGAATGCCGAACCGTGGTAGGCCTTGGACGATGCCGCCGGTGATCCAGCTCCAGGCCGTCTCCAAGCGCTTCGGCGATCGCCTCGCCCTGGACGCGGTCAGCCTCACGGCCCAGCCCGGCGAGTTCGTCGCCCTGGTCGGCGGCTCGGGCTCGGGCAAGACCACCCTCCTGAAGACCCTCAACGGCCTCGTGCGCCCCGACGCCGGCCAGGTGATGGTCCTGGGCGAGGCCGCCGCCCGGGCCACCTTCGGCCTGCGCCGCCGGATCGGCTACGCCTTCCAGGAGGTGGGGCTGTTCCCCCACCGCACGGTGGGCGAGAACATCGCCGTCGTTCCGGCGCTGCTCGGCTGGCCGCCCGCCCGCATCGCCGCCAGGACCGCCGAGCTGCTGGACCTGGTCGACCTGCCCCGGCAGACGGCCGCCCGCCTGCCGGCCGAGCTCTCGGGCGGCCAGCGCCAGCGGGTGGGCGTGGCC
>JAEYNH010000216.1 GCA_023412655.1 Pseudomonadota bacterium
GACGCCGGGTGGCCGCCAATGCCTCGGCCCGCAGGCTCTGCACCGCCGGCAGGGCCGCCGCCTCGGCGCTCGCCGCCCCGGCCTCGGCCACGTCGTCGAAGCTCGCCCGATGGCGCGGATCGGCCGCCAGCCACGCCTGCAGCCGCGCGGCGTCCGCCTCGGTCCAGTCCGCGGCCCTGCTGCGCACGAACCAGGCCGCGGCCGTATCGTGCAGGTCGGCGTCCCCACCCGGCCCGGTCACAGCGTCCTCCGTCGACGGGCGATGTGCGCCAGCGCCCGCATCATATGCTTCTCCACCGCACTGACCGACAGCGAAAGGCTGGCCGCGATCTCCTGGTAGGTGAACTCCTCGTAGCGGTTGAGGGCGAAGATGGTGCGGGTGCGCTCGGGCAGCTCCAGCAGGGCGCGCTCCACGGCCGCCAGTTCCTCCCGCCCCAGCAGGATGCGCTCGGGCGAGCGCTCCTCCGCCTCGATCCGGCCCGTCAGCTCCGGCTCGCGCTCGAAGCCCGCCGGCAGTCGCCGCGCGGCCGTCCGGTAGCTGTCGGTGAGGACGCTGTTGGCCACGGCGAACACATAGCCCTCGATCGCCTGCAGCTCGGCGCCCTCGGCCCGCCTCGCCAGGCGCAGGAACACCTCCTGGACCAGGTCGTCCACGTCCACGCCGGGACGCACGCGCGCGCCGAAATAGCGCCGCAGGGGCGCCGCGAACCGTCGGGCCGCCTCATCGACTTGGACTTGCGGCAGCACGGACACCGGCTCCGGACAGGGGATCATGGGCTTGTAGACGCCCGATCGACGGATGTCCTCACCACGCGCGCCGCGGCGCCGGCGCTCACGGGTGGATCAGGTCACGGTCGCGAAGAGCGACGTGCGCCGGAGGGATCGCGCCCGTTCGCCAGCTGTTGCGATCCGAACTCCAGCATCAGGCGGCGCTCCTCGCCCCGCGGGTCCGAGGTCACGCGGCTCTGGTAGTCGATCTCCAGGGTCAGGCGGTCCGAAGTCTTGTACGCCGGCCATTTGGGCATGCCGGGAGCGCTCGGAACCCCGGTGCGGGCGAAGTTGGCCCAGAGCGCCGAGACCTGATCGGCCAAGGCCTGGGCCTGCGGAGTGACCGGCCCCACCATGACCTCGGCGTTGGCGAGGGTGTCGAAGACGAAGGGAATCTCCTCGGCGTGGGGCGCGTAGTAGCGGCCCCCGGCTGTCGGTGTCTCCCGGTTGAAGACATAGGCGAAGGTCGGCGCGCCGCCGGCGCCGGCCCGCAGGTCGGCGAGGATCGTCGCATCGAGGAAATAGCTGCGGTCGGTGGCCGCCATGTAGAGCAGTTCGTCGTTCGACTTGGTGGGATAGAGGCGCTTGTAGGTGGCGAAGAGCCGCTCGCCCTGACCAGGCTCAACCCGCTGGTCCAGCCTGCGCAGAAGACCCGCGTCGTCGAGATCATCCATGGCGACGTCACGTCCCATGAAGCCTGACTGCTCCGTGCGCGTGGTGCCGACGATGACCGGGACATCCCGCGACATGGCAGGCGCCTGCCCGTCGAACGGGTGGGCCGGGAGGCTGGGCGTGCCGGCGACTGGCATCCATTGCGCGCCGGCCAGCACCTTGGCCTGGGCCTGTTGCAGGGTCTTGAGGGGCACGTCCTGAAGACGGGCGGCTGCGGAAACCGGAATGCCGAGTTCGTCCAACAGGCGGCGCATCTTCTCGGCGCCCGTTTCGTGGGAGTCGACCCGGAGTTGGGCGCCGCTTTGGATGGCGGCGCGATGATAGAGGCCCTGGGCCGGCGTCGACGACAGGATCATCGTCGTCTTGCGGCCGCCCCCGCTCTCCCCGTGCACCAGCACGCGGGAGGGATCGCCCCCGAACCGTTCGATATTGTCGCGCACCCAGCGCAACGCCGCGATGCAATCGAGGGTGCCGGTGTTCGAGCTGTCCGCGAAGCGCGGGTCGAAAGCGCCCAGGTGCGAGTAGGCGAAGACGTTCAGGCGATGGTTGATGGTGACCACCACCACGTCCTGTTTCCGGCAGATGTTCGTGCCGTCGTACCAGGGCGAGGAGCCCGAGCCGGTGCTGAACCCGCCGCCGTGGATCCAGAACATCACCGGGCGCTTGGCGCCGTCGAGCGCGGGCGTCCAGACGTTGAGCACGAGGCAGTCCTCGCTCTGCGGCTCGCGGCGCTCTCCGTAGAGGTAGGGATAGGGGCTGGGCGCGACGACCCGCGGATTGCCGTCGTTCTGGGGACATTGCGGCCCGTAGGCGAGCGCGTCGCGGACGCCGGTCCAGGGTTCGGGCGGACGGGCCGGCAGGAAGCGGTTCCGCCCGGAGGTGTCGGCCCCGTAGGGGATCCCCTTGAAGATCTTCACTCCGTTCGCCGCCTCGGCGCCGCGCACCTTGCCAGCGCTGGTCTCGACGATCGGTCCTGGCGCCGCGGCCGTCAGCGGCGTGGCCGCGGCCGCCCAGGCAAGCCCGCTGACGGCGAGCAGGCGTCGGCGGCTCAGGCCCGGTTGTTCGAAGGTCATCATGTGCGGCTCCTCGGGGCGGCGGGACTCAGGCGTTGGAGGCTGCGGCGGCGTAGCGGTCCCACATCTCGCGGAACCGGCCGCGCGGATCGTCCACGACGCGGGAAGGCTGGCCGAAAACCAGGGTCGCGCGACGACGGGTGTCGTAGGCGGGCCAGACCGGCGTCTTCGGGTTGTTCGGGTCGCCGTTGGCGGCCAGGGCCACCCAGGCGGAGGCCAGTTCGCCCGCCAGACGCCGGCTGTCGGCGCTGGGGCCCGCGAGGGGCATTCGGACGTCGTACATCGAGGCGGGCACGTCGGCCGCGTGGGGCGCGCCGTAGCGGCCACCGTAAGGGGGGCTCTGCGCCTCCCACAGGTAGCTCCACACCTTGGCCCCGCCGGCTTCGGCCTTCCGGCTGGCCAGGAGGATAGCGTTCCGGCGGAAGGTCTGATCGGTGATCGCCCTGGCCTGGATGATATAGGGCGTGGCCGCGGGGTCGTCGTCCCGGTAGGCGGCGAGGACGGCGGGCGCATCGGCGCCGACGATCTGGCGCAGGCGCTGCTCGGCGCCGGCCCAGGTCTGGTCGAAATTGCTCTCCCGATAGGTCCGTTCATCCAGGGTTGTGCTCACGATGAGCGGCACGTGCGCCGAGACCGCCGGCGCGTCCGGCGCGAACGGATGTCGCGGGATTGCGGCGCCCAGCACCGGCGAGAACGAGCGAGGCGCCTCGCCCTTCGCACGGTCGGCGGCCTCAAGATCGGCCTGGGCCGCGAGCAGGGTCGTGAATGGCGCCGCCTGCAGCTCGCGCACCTGGTCCCGCCGCAGTCCGAGCACCTTCAGAAGCTTGGACGAGATCTCTTCGGCCTCCTCGCGGCCCTGGGCGACCAGCCTCGCGCCGCTCATGATCCCGGCGGCGTGGAACAGGCCCCGGGCCGAGGGCATCGCCAGGAGATGGCAGACCTTCGCCCCGCCTCCGGACTGGCCGAAGATCAGGACACGACCCGGATCACCTCCAAACGCCTCGACGTTCCGTCGAACCCACTGAAGGGCGGCGACGAGGTCCTGCATTCCGGCGGCCCCCGAGTCGGCGAACGGCTCGTCTTCGCCCAGATAGAGATAGCCGAAGGCGCTGAGCCGGTGGTTCACCGTGATGACCACGCAGTCGCCGAAGCGCGAGAGCATCTCCCCGTCGCTGCCCGGGGAATTGCTGGAGCCCCCATAGAAGCCGCCGCCGTGGAACCGCACGAGCACCGGACGCTTGCGGCCGTCGACGACGGACGGCGTCCACAGGTTCAGGACCAGGCAGTCCTCGCCCATGCCGCCGGGCTGGATGTCGTTGAAGATCAGGTCGGCATAGTCCCGGCGGCGATCACCCGGCACCTGCGGCGCGATGCTCCCATAGTCGAGAGCGTCCCGCACGCCGGCCCAGGGGACCACCGGCTGCGGTGGACGGAAGCGGTTCGCGCCGGCGGTGCTCGCCCCATAGGGGAGCCCCTTGAACACCGCGACACCACCGGACATCAGACCCCGGACCTTGCCGTCCGCGGTCTCCACCACCGGGAACAGGTCGCGCTCGGCGGCCCGCCCGGTGGCGGCGAAGGGGAGCCCCAGCGCCGATCCGGCGGCGAGGCTCAGCAACCCGCGTCGATGCAAGGTCATGACGTTGTCCTCAGAACCGGATGTTCACGCCGGCATAGAACCGGCGGCCGAGGACGTCGTAGATGGCGAAGTCGGTGGCGCCCTCGCCGGTCCACTCGGGCGGCTGGGTGTCGGCCAGGTTCAGCACGCCGGCCCGGAACTCGACATTGTCGCGCAGCCGGTAGCGCCCGTTCAGGTCGAAGTAGCTCCGGGATTTCACGCCCGGGGCGGTGGCGGCCGCAGCCCCGACATTGCCGGAGTTGTCCATGCTGTCGACCCAGCGCCAGCGGAGCGCCACCCGCGCATCCCCCACCCGATAGGTGAAGGTGGAGGCGGCCTTCCACTCCGGATGCGAGATGGCGTCGGCGCTGATCTGAGCGTTGCCGATGGTTCCCGCATAATCAAAGTAGTCAGCTCCGGCGAGGCTCTGGATCTTGTAGGTGTCCATCCAGGACAGCACCAGGTTGACGCTGAGCTCGCCGAAACGCGGATCAAGGCCGAAATCCTCGGCGCTGGTGGTGGCGTCGAACTGGAAGTCGACGCCGGACGTCTTGTAACCGGCGAGGTTCAGCAACGGCGTCGTCAGGGTGGCGAAGGCGCCCGAGGCGCTGCGGTCGATCAGGCCGCAGTAGTAGTTGTTCGGATCATAGCTCGGGTTCGACCCATCCCCGTTGAAGCAGCGGCGGACGATGACGTCGCCGGTGATCAGGCCGATCGCATCACGGATGCTCAGGTTGTAATAGTCGATCGACGCCTGGACGCCGTGCAGGAACGGCAGGTTCCGGGGCCGGAACACCAGGCCCGCCGTGTAGGTGTCAGCCACCTCCTCCTTCAGGTCGCGGTTGCCCGACACGAACGCCGAGACGGCGGAGCCCGTGAAGCGGTGGTTGTCGATCACCGTGGCCGGCACGCCGTTGGCGATGCAGAGCGCGCGGATCTGCGCGGCGTTGCCGCCGCTGCGGTAGACGCTGGTGATGTCGCACGGGTCACCCTGGCCCGCCGCGGTCCGGCCGACCGTGGCCGAAGCCTGCTCGTTCGGCTGGAAGAGCTCGCCGACCGCCGGCGCGCGAATGGCCCGCTGGTAGCCGCCGCGCGCGCGGACCCAATCCGTGATCTCCCAGTCGCCGCTGGCCTTGTACGTATGGACGCCCCCGACGGTGTCGTAGTGCGAGTAGCGATAGGCGAGATCGAGATCCAGGCTCTGCACCAGCGGCAGATCGCGGACCACCGGCACGAGCAACTCCGCGAACAGCTCCTTGGCCGTGACCGATCCCTCCGTGGGGTTGGTCAGCGCCACCCCCAGCACCGAGGCGCTCACCCGCTGGGCGTCGGGGTCGAAATCGTAGCTGTTCTTCCGGTAGCTGGCGCCCCCCGCGAACCGCAGATCGCCGGCGGGAAGGGCGAAGAGCCGGCCCTGGGCGGTGCCTTCCACCACCGTCTGCTCGAAGGTGGTGGTCTCGTGGATGTCGCGGACCAGGTACTTCAGGCAGGCGGCCGACGGCGGAGCCAGGGCCAGCGGGTTGAGGCCGCCCTCGCAGATCGACACGCCGCCGTCGGGCGCGTTGACCAGCGACAGATAGGCCGCCCGGTCCACATACCCCGACCTGGTCTGGTTCTGCTCGGTCCGGCCGTATGAGGCGTAGACGTCCCACGAGCCCTCGAGGGCGTGGATCTTGCCGGTGAGGCCCCCGAGCAGCTGCCCCACGTTGTAGGTCTGCTCATAGGCCTCCCGAACGAAACGGCCCTGGTTGAAATAGATCAGCAGCGGCTCGTTCGGGCGCGGCCGCGAAGCCACGATCGTCCGCAGGTCTTCCGGCAGGAAGGGATTGGTCACCGGCAGGTAGACGTCCCGCACCGTGGCGGAGTTGACGCCGAAGCGCTGCACGTTCGCGGTGTAGTGGGTGTAGTTGAACTGGCCGTACGCCTCGATGTCGTCCGTCAGCTGGTAGTCGGCGCGCGTGAAGACCACCGTCCGGTCAAGCGGCTGCTGCAGCGGCGAGAACTCGCCCGTCGGATTGCCCACCTGGCCGTTGATGATGATGTAGGGCTCGCTGTCCGGCCACCGGAAGTTCGCGATGGGCGTGGTGGTGGTAAACAGCGTGCCGTCGGGATTGACGCTGTAGCGGCTGTTGGTGGGGACCCCGCCGCTCAGGCCGTAGCGTGCGAAGACCGAGTTGATCGCGGCGGCCGACGGCAGGTTGGCCGCGTCAGGGATGATGGCCCCGCTCGGCAGCACCGCGGCGATCCCGCCGTCCTGGAAGAAGCGGCGGCTGCCGCGCTCCACATGCGACCGGTCCAGATAGGCCACGGAAAGCACCGCGTTGCCTCGGCCTTCGGCGAAGGCGCCGCCGAGAACGCCGGCCAGCTCGAGGGTCTGCCCATCGCCACGTCCGGTCTCACCGTACTGGGCGTCCAGTTCCAGGCCCTGGAAGTCGCGCTTCAGCTTGAAGTTGACCACGCCGGCGATGGCGTCGGAGCCATAGACCGCCGAGGCGCCGCCGGTGATCACTTCCACGTCCCTGACCAGGGCGGTCGAGATCGTATTCAGGTCGATGGCGCCCAGGGGATCGGACGGCTGCATCCGCCGCCCGTCGAGCAGCACCAGCGTGCGGGCGATGCCCAGCCCCCGAAGGTTGGCGTTCGCCCGGCCGCCCAGAGCCGTGTTGGCGCTGCTGGCGCCCGAGGTGGCGGCGAACTGCGGCAGGGTGTTGAGCGTCTGTTCGACGGAGGCCGGCCCCGCGGCCTGGATGGCCTCGGTGCTCAGGGTCACGATCGGGCTTTCGGCCTGGTAGTCCTGCCGGGCGATCCGCGAACCGGTGACCACCACCTGCTCGACTTCGGCGATCTCCGCCGTTTGCGCGATGGCGCCGCCCGCCATGAGCAGCGAAATGGACGTGGTGGCGCACAGCAGCGCCTTCCTTGCGTGAAGCACAACTTCCTCCCGGACCACGGCGGGGTCCCTTGCCGCCCCGCCTTGCCCGGACCATGCGATGAAAATAACAAACCAGCAAGTCGGCTTGTTTTTCACGGGAGAAACGTATCTAACGCGTTGGTCGAGCCTTGCGGCTCCGCCGCCCAGGTCTAGGCTCGCGCAAGCCAGACCCGCGCTCGCGTCGACGAAGGAGCCATGCATGAGTGTCGACGTTCCGACCCGTCCCGGCCGGCGATCGAACGTCGAACGCACCGCGACCACCCGGCGCAAGGTGCTGGAATCGACGATCGCCTGCCTTTACGAGCACGGCTACACGGCGACCACGACCGCCATGATCGCCCAGCACGCGGGCATCAGCCGCGGCGCTCTCCTGCACCATTTCCCGACCAAGGTGGATCTGGTGCTGGCCCTGATCGAACACGTGGTCGCCCACCAGCGCGCCTTCTACATCGAGGCCCTCCGGGGTCTCCCGAAGGGGCGCGAGCGGTTCATCGCCATGACCGAGCTTACCTGGAAGGCCTGGAGCGAGCCCTCGGGGGTGGCGATCACCGAGATCATGGTGGCCGCCCGCAGCGACCCTGTTCTGGGGGATCGCCTGCCGGATCTGTTCGAGATGATCGAAGCGTCGCAACTGGCCGAGATGCGGACGCTGGCGCACTTGGCCGGCATCACCGACGACCAGGCCGTGGAGAGCTTCTCGCAGCTCAGCGCGGCCGCGATCCGGGGCCTGACCATCGAGCGTGTGTTCCGGCGCGACCGGGGCGCCGTGGATAGGGCGATGACCCTGCTCGGCGAGCTGAAGACCTTCTACACGGATCGCCTGCTCGCGCGGCCCTGAGTCGCCAGGGCCTGCCACCCGCCTGCAACACGCTGGTGGGCCCGGCAGGACTCGAACCTGCAACCAGACCGTTATGAGCGGCCGGCTCTAACCATTGAGCTACAGGCCCCAGCAGCGTGCGGCCGGTTACCATGGCCTGCACGCGCCTTAAAGCTTGTGTTCACGTGCAGCTTGAGAGTTTCGAGCCAGTTTCGATGGAGACCCCGATGAAGACCCTGATGCGCGTGTCGGCCCTGTCCTTCGCCCTGGCGACCGCCGCGGCGGTTCCCGCCCTGGCGCAGGTGACGGCCCCCGCGCCGGCCCCCGCGGCCGAGAGCATGTTCCGGGCCACCACCCTGAACCTGGCCGCCTATGGGGAGGCCCGCGTGGCCCCCGACATGGCCACCATCACCCTGGGCGTGATGACCGAGGGCAAGACCGCCGCCGAGGCCATGCAGGCCAACGCCGCGCGGATGAACGCGGTCATGGCCAGCCTGCGCAAGGCCGGCATCGCCGAGCGCGACATCCAGACCTCGAACCTGAACCTCAACCCGCAGTACCGCTATCAGGAGAACCAGCCGCCCCAACTGGTGGGCTACCAGGCGTCCAACAACGTCACCATCACGGTGAACGACCTCAAGCGCCTGGGTCCAGCCGTGGACGCCACGGTCTCGGCCGGGGCCAATCAGGTGCATGGGATCAGCTTCGGCCTGAAGGACCCCACCACCGCCGAGAACGCGGCCCGGGAAGAGGCGGTGAAGGCGCTGGCGGCCAAGGCCGACCTCTACGCCCGCGCCACCGGCCATCGGGTGAGCCGCCTCGTCAGCCTCAGCGAGGGCGGCGGCTATACGCCCCAGCCGCCGATGCCGATTGTGGCCTATGCCGCCAAGCGCGAGATGGACGCCGGCACGCCCGTCTCGGGCGGCGAGCTGAAGGTGCGCGTGGACATCAGCGGCCTCTACGAGCTGGCGCGCTAGGGGTTGGAGACCCCCGCCCTGCGGAAGGCGCCTTCCAGGCGGTCGGCCATCATCCGGCCCGGGAAGGCGCGATCGCCCTCCATCACCGCCGCATAGACCTGGTTCTTGCCGGCCACGGGCCCGGCCGCCCAGCCGACCCCGCGGGAGCGGTCGGCGGTGGTGGGACAGCTGAGGTAGCGCGGCTGGCCGTCCTTGGCAGCGGCCTCAAGCAGGTCGCCCACGGCCATGTCGCCGCCGCCCTGGCAGTCCGGGTAGCGCTTCGCGCAGGTGGTGGCGGTGTTGTAGCGGTACAGCGTCCGGCCGCCCGTCTCGGCGATCAGCACGCAGGTGTTGGGGTCGCCGACGGCGCGCGAGACCGCCTCGTCGAGGGCAGCCTTGTCCACCCCGGGCGGGGCGTCAGGCGAGCAGGCGGAAAGCATCGCCGCGGCCAGGCCGGCGGCGATGACGAGGGCGCTAGGCGGCGTTCTTGATTTCGTTGCCATCATCCAGGAGCACGACCGTGGGCGCATAGTTCCGGGCCTCCTCGGCCGGCAGCATCCCATAGGTCACCACGATGACCTTGTCGCCCTTCTGGACCAGGCGCGCGGCCGCGCCGTTCACGCCGATCACCTTCGAGCCGCGGGGAGCCTCGATAGCGTAGGTGGTGAAGCGCGCGCCGTTGGTGATGTTCAGCACGTCGACCTGCTCGTGCGGCAGGATGCCCGACGCGTCCAGCAGGTCACGGTCGATGGCGATGGAGCCTTCGTAGTCGAGGTCGGCCTGGGTGACCGTCGCCCGGTGCAGCTTGGACTTCATCAAGGTGAGCAGCATGCCGAAATCGTCCTCGTGGAACGCTGTGGCCGCGGGAGGCACACGCACATGGCCCCAAACCCGACAACACGGGTCCGCACGGAAGCGAGGCGCATATACGCACGCTACGCCCCCGGTTCAATGCCGCATTGCAGCGCGGATGTCGCAGGGGGAGGCGAGGGCCCGGAAGCTCCATCCTGCGAGACGGTCGAGGGAGCGCTAACAGGCGGGGGGCGCAGCCCGCGTCGCGGGCTGCGGTGCAATGCAGCACGCCCGCCGACCGCCCGGCTCGACGCCGAGCGCAACCATCCCGCGGGGCTCCGGTTCTAACGCCGGGCCCTGCAGGAGACCGACATGAGCGACCACGAACAGCACTCCGGCGAGTCCATCGCCATCATGCGGGTGGAGCCGATCTACGACACGGGCGTACTGGTCACCTGCCCTGTTCAGGAGGCGGACGGCCGCCTGCCCGACCGGTACTCCGCCTATCACGACAACATCTCGCCGCCCCTGGCCTGGTCTGATGTGCCCGAAGTCCAGGCCTGGGCGATCATCGTCGAGGATCCGGACGCCCCGCGGGAGGAGCCGTTCATTCACTGGATGATCTGGAACATCGCCGGCGAGGTCACCGCCCTGGCCGAGGGCATCGGCAACGTCCCCGACCCTGTCACGCCGCAGGGCGCCGTCCAAGGCCGGAACGACATGGGCGGCTATGGCTGGTTCGGCCCGCGGCCACCCGTGGGGCACGGCGTCCACCGCTACTATTTCCAGGTCTTCGCCCTGAACGAGGTCATCGAAATGGGCCCGGACACGCCCCTGGAGCAGCTGCTCCACGCCCTCAAGGCCCGCACCCTCGCCAAGGGCGAGATGATGACCACCTACGAGGCGCCCGCCCAGCAGTAGCCACCGCCGCTTTCCCTTGACGGACCTCGCGTCACCGGGCGCTATCCTTGCCTGAACGACGATAAGGAGACGCGGGGATGGACGGCGCCCAGGTTACGCAAGGCCAGCCCGAAGGCTTCGACGCCGAGGCCCTCGCCCAGGTCCCCGCCGCCATGCAGGCGATGATCGACCAGGGCGCCCTCTCCGGCATGGTCACCCTGGTCTGGCGCAAGGGCGAGATCGTGCAGCTCAACACCCTGGGCAGCCGCGACCTGGCCACCAAGGCGCCCATGCAGCGCGACACGCTGTTCCGCATCGCCTCCATGACCAAGCCGGTCACCTCCGTCGCCGCCATGATGCTGGTCGAGGAAGGCAAGCTGAAGCTGGACGATCCCATCACCAGGTGGATCCCCGAGCTCGCCGACCTGCAGGTCCTGAAGGACGCGGCCGGTCCCCTCGACGACACCTATCCCGCGCCCCGCGACATCACGGTGGAGGATCTGCTGACCCACCGTTCGGGCTTGGCCTACGCCTTCACCTCGATGGGCCCCATCGCCCATGCCTACGAGAAGACCCTTGGCCCGCCCCTGGGCTACGGCGTCAGCCCCGACTGGTGGCTGGAGAAGCTGGGGACTCTGCCGCTCAGCTACGCGCCCGGCGAGCGCTTCCACTACAGCCACGCCACCGAGGTGCTGGGCTTCCTCATCGCCCGGATCGAAGGCAAGACCCTGGGCGAGGTTTTGCGTGAGCGCGTCTTCGCGCCCCTGGGCATGAACGACACCGACTTCTGGATGCCGCCCGAGAAGGCCGGCCGTATCGCCAGGCTCTACAAGGCGGTCGAGGGCCCGCTCGAGGACGTTTCCTGGCCCGAGCCGGCGCAGCGCCTCGAGTTCGAGGCCGGCGGCGGCGGCCTGATCTCCACCGCCGACGACTACCTCAAGTTCGCCCGAATGATGCTGGGCGGCGGCAAGGTGGACGGCGTGCGCCTGCTGAATGCGGAGACTGTGGCGCTGATGCGCGCCAATCGCCTCACCGAGGAACAGCGCAGCCATGGCTTCCTCGGCATGCCCTTCTGGCTCAGCCAGGGCTTCGGCCTGGGGGTCTCCATGATCCTCGATTCCGAGAAGCACCAGTGGATGGGCGCCGGGGGCGAAGGCGCGTTCGGCTGGCCCGGCGCCTTCGGGACCTGGTGGCAGGCCGATCCCACCGAGGACATGATCCTGATCTTCCTGATCCAGGACTCCATGCCCCTCGGCCCCGAGGCGGTCACCGCCATGCAGGGCGAGCGCCCGTCGGGCCGGCTGGCGCTGCCGATCTTCCAGAAGATGGTCTACGGGGCCCTGCGCAAATAGGCGCTACGGCCGACGGGGCGCCACGCAGATCGGCCGCCCATCGATGGTCGCGCCCTCCAGCGAGCCTCCGCGCGCCGCCTGCCGGCGCACCCGGTTGAGGGCGACGTTCTCCGGCGGCGGGCTCTGGCCGGGGCCACAGATCGCCACCCGGGTCCGCATGCCGCCGGCCGGGCAGGTGCAGAGGAACTCGCTCCGATCCAGCCGGCTGGCCGGCACGCTGCACCGGGCGGGGATCGCCTCGCCGCTCACGTCGATGCATTGGATCGTCCAGGTGGGCGGGTGCTCGCTCACCGGCTGCGCCGGCGCCATGGCGGGCAGGGCCAGCAGGACCAGGGCCGACAGCATGGATGCGCGCATGGTCGTCTCCTCGGCCGTAACGCTACGCCCGGCGGGCGGCGTTCACCACATCCTTCAGCAACACCTTAACGCCGTTGCGGCTTCATGGGCCGCATGGACGCGCTCTCCATCGCCCGCGGCGGACTGGCCGCCGCCGAACGCCGCTTCGAGGCGGCCGCCTCCCGCATCGCCAAGGCCCCGGCCGGCGACGGCTCCGATTTGGTCCACGGGGTCGTGGACATGGTCCAGGCCAAGCACCACTTCACCGCCAACCTCAAGGTTGTCCGGGCGGCCGACGAGATGTGGAAGTCGCTTCTCGAAATTCAGGTACGCTGAAGGCCTTCCCAGCGCCTGCGCCCTGGCGCAGAATGCCCCCGCCGCGCGGCGTACCTAGGATCGCGCGCCAGTCGGGGGATACGCCTTTGCACCGCCTCACGTCCGGCCTGGCCTTCGGGGCCGCGGCTCTGTTGCTCGGAGCCTGCCAGCCCAAGGCCCAGGAGCCGCAGTTTTCCGGCCTCGATATGCAGGAGCTGATGGTCCACGTGGTGGACCCCGCCGCCTTCGCCTTCTGGCGCGGCTCGGGCTACGACATCACAGAGGATGGCGAGCGCGACCTGTCCCCCACCACGGAAGAGGGCTGGAAGGTGGTCGAGGATGGCGCGGCGACAGTGGCCGAGGCCGGCAACCTGCTGATGCTGCCTGGCCGGGCGCGCGAGCCGGCGGCCGAGTGGAACAAGTACGCCCGGCTGATGACCGAGCGCGCTCTCGAGGCCAAGGCGGCCGCCGAGGCCAAGGACAAGCAGGCCCTGTTCGACACCGGCGGGCGCCTCTACCAGGCCTGCGTCGCTTGCCACGAGAAGTTCGTCATCCAGCCGCTCGAAGGCGAGGCCCCCCTCGCCCAATAGGCACGAAAAAGGGGAGCCTTGCGGCTCCCCTCTCCGTATTCGTCGCTGTCGGAGACCTACCGGTCGGTGGGGTCCGAACCGTCCTTCGGCGCGCCGGTGCCCGACGAGCCCATGAAGATCTTGCGGCCGTCGGCGAAGGTCACATCGCGGCCGTTGGCCTTGCAGGCCGGCTTGCAGAGCTTGTCCTTCGACTGGTAGCCGCGGACCACGATCTCGGTCCCGGGCTTCAGCGAGTTGCGGTCGATGCCGGCGCGCAGCAGGGTGTTGGGCGTTCCGCCCTCCACCATCCAGGCGCCCTGGGCGTGTTGCGAGTTGGTGTTGTTGATGTGCACCCAGGCGTGGGGGTTGATCCATTCCACGCGGGTGACCTTGCCGCGCAGCAGGACCGGCGCCTTGCCGTCGAATTCCGCCGCGAAGGCGTGGTGGGCCACGGCCGCCCCGCCGGCGATCGCGCCGCCGAGGACGGCGCCGGTCACCGCGCCAATGATCCAGTGCTTCTTATCCATCTTGCGCCTCCAACGCCGGATGTCGGTTCCTGTCGTCGTCCCAGACGACGGCCTCAAGGGCCGCCGCGATTACTTTAGCGGTTCTTTCCGCAGGTCGCCGTACATCAGCTCTTCCACGAACTCGACGCACTTGAACTGGTTGAGCTGAGCGTCCTCACCCACACGCTTGTAGAGGTTCATGCTCATCTTCCACGGCCGCGTGAAGGTGTCCGGATCGGTGATCGTCGCCTCGTAGCGCATCGTCATCGGGCCGGTGGGGGTGTAGCGCTCCACCACCGTCATGTTGGCCGAGTGGTGGTTGCCGGCGCGGTCGAACCAGGTGCGGTCGTTCTGGCCGGTGACGGTGATCTCCAGCGTGTCGCCGTCCCACCGGGCCACCGACTGGCCCATCCAGCTGTCCACCGGCGGCGGGCCCGGGTCGTCGAACATGATGTTGCGCACCGCCCCGGCATATTCGTAGGCGATCAGCATCGACTTGTCGGACTGGAAGATCTGGAACGGCAGGTGCATGTAGTTCGCCCGCGGCACACCCGGCAGGTAGCACTTCACCTCCGGATCGCGTTCCAGGTAGTTCTGCCGGTTCTCGTCGCGGATCTTCTTGGCTTCCGGCGTGTAGGGGATTTCACCGCCTTCCACGACGCCCTTGCCGGCCGGCACGGCGCCCACGGCGCCGAGGGCCAGGACTTCCTTGGCCGGCAGCGGCCAGACCGGACCCGGCCGGGTCTGCAACGCCGAACGGGCGGCGTGCGGCTCGATGTCCCAGCCGGCGGTGTTCATCACCTGCCAGACGCCGTTGAGGTCGGGGAGCTTGGTGCCCGCCAGGCGCTGGGCCTTGTAGGTCGCCGCCGCCTTGGGCTTCGGTTGGGCCACTGCGGCGGTGCCGACCGTCGCCAGGGCCAGGACCGCGACAGCCGCTGCTGCTGCTTTGATCATGCTCTCGTTTCCCCCAAGACCCCGTTCGGCGAACCGCCAGGGCCATTCTTTGCATCAAGCCTAATCAACGTTCAGTCTCAGCGCCAGCTTGCGCCCGCGCTTTGACAGGATCGGCGTCGGCGAGTAGCGGACGGCATGGCCACCCGACCCCTCTTCGTGACGCCGATCTACGAAGCCAGCCTTACAACAGACCGAAGCTTCGAAAATTTCAACCGCGAGATTTTCGACGCCTGCCGAATGCTCCAGGAAGAGGACGCCGCCGGGCGCGCCTGGTGCCGGGAGCATGGCTATGGCGGCTACACGTCCTACGCCTCCCTCGACGACCTGCCGCAGCGGGTGAGCGTCTTCGCCGACCTCAAGCTCAAGCTCGACCGGCACGCCGAGGCTTTTGCGCAGGCGCTGCACTTCGACCTCGGCCGCGGCCGGCTGAAGCTGGACAGCCTGTGGGTCAATGTCCTGAAGCCGGGGGCGGCGCACACCGGCCACATCCACCCCCACAGCGTCATCTCGGGCACCTACTATGTGGAGACGCCGCCCGGGGCGAGCGCGCTGAAGATCGAGGATCCCCGGCTGCCGCTGATGATGGCCGCCCCGCCGCGCCTGCTGGACGCGCCCGAGGACGCCCAGCCCTTCGTCTACCTGCAGCCGGACGCGGGCACGATCTACATGTGGGAAAGCTGGCTGCGCCACGAGGTCCCGGCCAATCGCGCCAGGACCCCGCGGGTCTCCGTGAGTTTCAACTACGGCTGGCGCTGACGGCCGCGCCCAAGCCCGCGCCTAGGCCCGGCGGCCGGCGCCTTGCGGCGCCGCGAGGCCTTCGGCTCAGCGGGCGAACTTGCCGCCGAAGAAGTCACCCTTGTTCCAGGCGGGGCGTTCGGCGCCGTCCGCCAATTCCCGGGCGATCTCGTAGTTGATCTTCGCGAACTTGGCGCCGGCCGCGTAGTCGATCGGCTGGGATAGGTCGTCGCAGACCTTGTGGTAGCACTCCTTCAGGAAGGCGGTGAACTTGGCCTCTCCGCCGTTCTGGAAGCCCGTCATCAGGAACGCCGACGGCACGCCCACCTCCACGAACCGGTAATGGTCCGAACGGGTGAACAGGCCCTCGTCGGGCAGCGGATCGCCCGACAGTGTCACGCCTACCCGCTCCGCCGCCCGGCGCACCGCCGGACCGATGGTCGAGCGGTCGGCCCCGAAGGCCACGACGTCGGTGAAGTCGTAGGTCAGGATCGGCATGTCGAGGTTGAGGTTGCCGACCACCTTCAGCTTGCCGGGATTGCGGGCGAAGTACTCCGCCCCGACCAGGCCCTTCTCCTCGGCCGTGACCAGCAGGAACAGGACCGAACGCTTGGGCCGCTGCCCGCTCTCCACGAAGGCTCGGGCGACCTCCAGGGTGGTGGCCACGCCGCCGGCGTTGTCGAGGGCGCCGTTGTAGACCCGGTCCTCGCCGGGCTCGGCGTCCTCCCGGACGCCCTCGTGGTCGAGGTGGGCGGAAAGCACGATCGCCTCGTCCTTCAGCGCCGGATCGGAGCCTTCCAGCAGGGCGACCACATTGCGGCTCTCCACGTCCGTCACTTCGTTGCGGGCCTCGGCCGAGAGCCGCCCTGGCATGGCGAAGCGTGGCGTGACGCCATCGGCCGTGGCGGCCGCGGCATAGATCCGGTCCAGTGGAACCTTCGCGCCGGCGAACAGCTTCTCCGCGCCCTTCAGGCTCAAGGTGGCCAAGGCGGGGGTGTCCGGCGCGATCACGAACGGGGCGCCGTTCGGCGCCCGCCAAGTCATGTTCCAGCTGCGCCAATTTTTCGTGGCCTCTGCGAACGGACGCATCCGCTCGGTGGCCGGCGTGTAGACCGAGATCAGCCCCACGGCGCCGCGCTTTTCCGCCTCCTGCCGCTTGGTGCGGCCGCTGCGGTAATAGGCGCGCTCTTCAGACTGGAACGACCTCGGCGCGCCGTCCAGCACGACGACGATCTTCCCCTTCACGTCCAGCCCCTTGTAGTCGTCCCGGCCGCGCTCGGGGGCCACGACCCCATAGCCCACGAACACCAGCGGGGCCGAAACGCTCACCTCGGCCTTCGTCGGGTTGCTGGTGACCACATAGTCGACGCCCGCTTCCAGGCTCGTCTCCGCTCCCTTCGGGTCGCGCAGCACCAGTCGGCCCTCGTCGGCGGGCCGGAACGAGATCATCGGCGTGGTCTGGAAGAACGACCCTGCGTCCCCCGCGGGCGTCAGCCCAAGCTGGGCGAACTGAGCGGCGGCGTACTGGGCGGCGATGTCATAGCCGCGGGTCCCCGCCTCGCGCCCTTCCAGCAGGTCGCTGGCCAGGAAGCCCATGTGGGCCCGGATGCGGTCGGCCGACGAGGCCCCCGGCGTCTGCGCCATGGCGACGGACGCGAACGAAAGGGCCGCCGCTGCGGCGGCCATGAACCTGATGGAACGCATGAGTTTTCCCAGACTTGCTGGGAGCGTTTTTAAGAGCGCACGGCGGCGAACGCCAGCGCGGCGGGGTCTTACGCCTTCGCCCGGTCCATGTTCTCGGCGAAGCGCTGGAACAGGTAGAGGCTGTCCGTCGGGCCCGGCGAGGCTTCCGGGTGGTGCTGCACCGAGAAGACCGGCCTGTCCTTCAGGGCGATGCCCGCATTGGTGCCGTCGAACAGGCTGACGTGGGTCTCCACCACCGGCGCCGGCAGGCTTTCGCGGTCCACCGTGAAGCCGTGGTTCATGGAGACGATCTCCACCTTGCCGGTGGTCAGGTCCTTCACCGGGTGGTTCGCCCCGTGGTGGCCCTGCTCCATCTTCACCGTCTTGGCGCCCAGCGCCAGGGCCAGCATCTGGTGGCCGAGGCAGATGCCGAACACCGGCTTGCCGCTGTCCACCAGCTTCTGGATCTCGGGCACCGCATATTCGCCCGTGGCGGCCGGATCGCCCGGCCCGTTGGACAGCAGCACGCCATCCGGATTGCGCTTGAGGATCTCCTCGGCGGGGGTGCTGGCCGGCACGACGGTCGCCCGGGCGCCCACCGAGGTCAGGGCCCGCAGGATGTTCCGCTTCACGCCGTAGTCGATGACCACGACCTCGTACTTCGGATTGTCCAGCGGCTTGGCGTAGCCCTCTTCCCAGCTCCACAGGCCTTCGTCGTAGACGAACGGCTGCAGGGTGGTGGCCTCCTTGGCCAGGTCCAGGCCGACCAGGCCGTTCCATTCGCGGGCCTTGGCCACCAGGGCGTCCAGGTCGAACTTGCCCTCGGGATCGTGGGCGATCACCGCGTGCGGCATGCCGTGTTCCCGAATCTTTCGGGTCAGGGCGCGGGTATCGACGCCGGCCAGGCCCACGACGCCGCGACGGCTCATCCAGGTCTCGAGGTCGCTGTCCGCCCGCCAGTTGGCCGGGCGGGTGGGAACGTCGCGGAAGATCGCGCCGCGGGCCGCCGTCTCGGCCGAGCCCGACATCTGTTCGATGTCCTGGATGTTCGTCCCCACATTGCCCACGTGCGGGAAGGTGAAGGCGACGATCTGGGCCATGTAGGAGGGATCGGTGAGGATCTCCTGGTAGCCGGTCATGGCGGTGTTGAAGCACACCTCCCCGACCGCCTCGCCCACGGCGCCGACGCCGATCCCCTGAAGGACGGTCCCGTCGGCCAGCACCAGGACTCCGGTGACGCCAGGCAGCAGGTCACGGCTCATGGTGGGGGACTCCTTGTGGGCAAACGGCGGCGTAGGTAGTGACTCAGTCCCACGCGGTCAATCAGGCGAGACCCTATGGCGCACATCGATCCGGAACGCGAGGCCTGGGAAGCCTTCAAGAGTCTTCCACGCGACCAGCCGATCCAGATGCTCAACCTGATCCGGCTGCGGACGGTCGCCGACTACCCCGAAGGCCACCCCAACCACGGGGAGGGCCTGAGCGGCCGCGACGCCTATCGCGCCTATGGCCGCACCACCGCCCACATCTTCAGGCGCCTGGGCGGGCGGCAGGTCTGGGTGGGCAAGCCCGAGGTGACGGTCACCGGCCCGGCGTCCGAGGCCTGGGACCTGGCGTTCATCGCCGAATACCCGAGCTCCGAGGCGTTCATCGCCATGGTCCGCGACCCCGAATACCGCGAACTGGTCCAGCACCGCACCGCCGCCGTCGCCGACAGCCGCCTGATCTGCCTCAGCCCCCTCCAGCCGGGGGAGGGCTTCGGCGAATAGTCACGCCGGTCGGCCGGAAACGAGGGAAGCCTGACGTTTCACACAGGCGCGGCTGCAATCAGACTGCGGCCATGCTGACCCTTCGTCCCAACTGCGAGTGCTGCGACCGCGACCTCGCGCCCGACAGCGCCGAGGCGCGCATCTGCACCTTCGAATGCACGTTCTGCGCCGACTGCGCGGACGTCCGCTTCGCCAGCGCCTGCCCGAACTGCGGCGGCGAACTGGTGCGCCGGCCCATTCGCCCTGCCGCCCTCCTGGCGCGCTTCCCGGCCTCGTCCGAGCGGGTCCTGAACCCGCATCCGGACTGCGCCGCCTGAGGCGGCCTCACGCCCGGCGGGGCGCCAGGGCCTCGCCGATGGCCGCCAGCAGCGATTCCACCCTCAGCGGCTTTGCCACATGGCCGTCGGCTCCGGCCGCGGCGCTGGCCGCCCGGTCCTCGGGCGAGGCGTTGGCCGACAGCACCACCGCCGGGGTGCGTCCCAGGCCCGCCGCCTGCTCCTCGTCCCGTATGGCTCGGATCGCCTCCAGCCCGTCGGTGACGGGCATCCGCAGGTCCATCAGCAGCAGGTCGAACCCGCCGCCCCGCCAGGCCTGCACCGCTTCCTGCCCATTTTCCACGGTCACCACCTCTGCCCCCGACGCCTGCAGCATCAGCTCCAGCACCTTGCGGTTGGTCGGGTTGTCGTCCGCCGCCAGCACCTTCAGCGGCCGCCCCTCGTCCGGCAGATGGGCCGGCTGCTCGCCGTCCGGGGCGAAGTCCGCCTCGCCATAGTCCAGCAGGCCCGTCACCAGCCGGTCCAGCTGCCGGGCCGAGGCGCGGATCTCCGACACCAGGGCCTGCTGCTCGGCGTCCAGCCGGCTGGCGGCCAGGGCCTCCATCAGGCCTAGAACCCCGTTCAGGGGCGTGCGCAGTTCGTGGCTCATGTCGGCCAGGAACTCGGTCTTGGCCCGGTGCGCCGTCTCGGCGTGGGCGAGGGCGGCTTCGAGGGCCGCCGCCTGGCGTTTCATCTCGGTGATGTCCACCCGAAGGCCGATCACCCCGCCGTCAGAGGTGCGCCGCTCCTCGATCATCAGCCACCGGCCGTCTGCCACCTGCTGCTCGTGGCGCGCCCCGTCCGCGGCCTTGAGCCGGGCCATCCGCTCGTCCAGCCAGGCCTGTTCCCGTCCCACCGCGTCGGGATAGTCCCCGCGCCGGATGCCCTCGATCAGGGTGTCCTCCAGCCGCGCCCCGGGGCGGAACAGGTCGGCCGAGCGGTGGTAGATCTCCGCATAGCGGCGGTTCCACAGGATGTAGCGGCCCTCGGCGTCGAGGAAGACCACGCCCTCAGGCAGGACGTCGATGGCCGCCCGCAGGCGCGCCTCGGCCAGGCGCGCTTCCGCCTGCGCCTCCGCCACGGCCCCCGCCCCGAACAGCCTCGCCCACCACGCGCCCACGCCGCCGGCCATACCCGCACTCCGAATCACGTCCGGCGCTAGGATCACCCCGGCGTCTGGCCGTCGCCTCCAAGCCCATTCGCGGCCGTGCGATCCGGCCCCGGCGCCAGGACTGCGAACAGCCGGCGCCCGGCGATTGCGCAGGCCGGGGCGCGCCCATAAGAGACCGCGCCATGCGCATCACCACGATCGGCCTCGATGCCGACGACACCCTTTGGCACAACGAAGGCATCTTCCGCATGACCCAGGACCGGTTCCTGACGCTCATGTCGGACCATGCCGACACCGAGGCCCTGCAGAGCCGCCTGCGCGAGGTGGAGAAGCGCAACCTTCGCCTCTACGGCTATGGCGTGAAGGGCTTCACGCTCTCGATGATCGAGACGGCCATGGAGCTGACCGACAACAACGCCCCGGGCCGGCTGATCGCCGAGATCCTGGCCGCCGGCCGCGAGATGCTGGACCATCCGGTGGAGACCCTGCCGGGCGTCGACCAGGCCCTGGGCGAGCTGGTCGACGACTACCGCCTCGTGCTGATCACCAAGGGCGACCTCCTGCACCAGGAGACCAAGCTCGCCGCCTCGGGCCTGGGCGAGCTGTTCGTCGCCGTCGAAATCGTGTCCGAGAAGGACGCCTCCACCTACGAGCGGGTCTTCGCCCGCCACGGCACGGGCGCGGCCCAGGCGGTGATGTGCGGTAACTCCATGCGCTCCGACATCCTGCCGGCGCTGGAGGCGGGAGCCTACGCCGCCTACGTCCCCTACCCGCTGATCTGGGAGCATGAGATGGCCGAGGCGCCGCAGAACCACCCGCGCTTCGCCGAACTCCCCAAGATCACCGACCTGCCCGCCTGGGTGCGTAGCCTCAGCTAGTGGCAAGGCGAGCCGAAGCGACCGAATCGGACGCATCATCGCTCCAAAGCTTATCCACAGGCCGCCAACACGTCCGGGCCCGCGCTCCACACGAGTCTGCGGCTTGCGACGCGACGCCGGGTGTCGGAGGCCGATGGTTGATGTGATGGCTGCCGGATGGTCGGACGTTTCGACGAACGCTTCATCGACGAGATCAAGGGGCGCCTCCGTCCGTCGGACGTGATCGGCAAGACGGTCAAGCTGCGCAAGCAGGGCCGCGAGTTCGTCGGCCTGTCGCCCTTCAACAAGGAGAAGACCCCCTCGTTCTACGTGAACGACGAGAAGGGCCAGTTCTTCGATTTCTCGTCGGGCAAGAACGGCGACATCATCACCTTCCTGCAGGAGACCGAGCGGCTCACCTTCGCCGAGGCCGTGGAGAAGCTGGCCGCCGAGGCGGGGCTCGCCCTCCCCGCCGCCGACCCGCGCGGCGCCGAGCAGGAGAAGAAGCGCCAGGGTCTCGCCGACTGGCTGGAGATGGCCGCCCAGTGGTTCGAGGGCGAACTGAAGCGGCCGCCCGGCCGCGACGCCCGCGCCTACCTCGAGAAGCGCGGCCTGCCCGAGGGCGAGTGGACCCGGTTCCGGCTGGGCTTCTCGCCGCCCGGCCGCACGGCGCTGAAGGACTACCTGGTCGCCAAGGGCGCCCGGCCCGGCGAACTGGTGGACGCGGGCCTGCTGATCGCCCCCGAGGACGGCGGCGCCCCCTACGACCGCTTCCGCGACCGCATCATCTTCCCGATCCTGGACGTCCGCGGCCGGGTGGTCTCCTTCGGCGGCCGGGCGATGGATCCCGAGGCCCGGGCCAAGTACCTGAACGGCCCCGAGACGGTCGTCTTCCACAAGGGGAACAACCTCTACGGCCTCTCCGAGGCGCGGAAGATCCTGGCCGCCGCCCGGTCCGACGAGCACCCGCCCCTGGTGGTTGTGGAAGGCTACATGGACGTCATCGCCTGCCAGCGGGCGGGCGTGCCGGCGGTGGCGCCCATGGGCACGGCCCTGACCGAGGAGCAGATGGAGGTGCTGTGGCGCCACCACCCCGAGCCCACCCTCTGTTTCGACGGTGACCGGGCAGGCCGGCAGGCCGCCGGCCGCGCCATCGACCGGGCCCTGCCGCTGCTGAAGCCCGGCAAGAGCTTCCGGTTCGCCATCGTCGAGGGCGGCAAGGATCCCGACGACGTGCTGCGCGAACAGGGACCGGCCGCCCTCAAGGCCCAGCTGGAGAAAACCACCCCCTTCGCCGAGGCCCTGTTCATCCGCGAGCGCGACCTGGAGCCCCTGGATACGCCCGAGCGAAAGACCGCCTTCAAGGTCCGCCTGCGCAAACTGGCCGCCTCGATCGGCGATCCCGACCTGGCCCAGGCCTACAAGGACGACCTGCTAGGCCGTTTCGAGCAGCTCTGGCCCCGGAACGCGCCGCCTGTCTACGAACCCGGCGCGGCGGGTCGCGCCCTGGCCAAACACGGCTGGGCCAAGCGGAAGGCGGCCCTGGCGGGGGCTACTGACGAGGGCAAACGCGCCGCCCAGGCGCTCAAGGGCTCGCCCCGGCCGCTCGCCGCGGCCCTGGCCATGGCGGCGCTCAGGGACCCCAGCCTGATCGATGATTCCATCGAACTGGTCGGAGCGCGCGGCTTCGGCGACGAGAAGCTGGACGCCATCGCCCAGGAGCTGGTCCGCCTCCGCTACGAGGCCGACGAGGCCGAGTTCGAGGCCGTGGTCCGCCGCCTGCGCAGCCGGGGCGTTCCCGATGAAACCCTGGCCGCTCTGGAGAAGGACGCCCGCCGGGCCGGCGTGGCCGCGCCCTTTCTCGACGCCGGGACCGCCCGCGACCGTGTCCGCGCGCTCTGGCGGGAGGCCTTCGACCTGCTGATGAAGCTGGAAGCCCTGGAACGGGCGGTGGAATCGGCGGTGGGCGACATGGCCCGCGACCCCAGCGCCGCCCAGGCCCTGATCAACCTCAAGGCCGAGCGGGACCTGCTGCGTCGGCTGATCAATTCCGACTGGGCGAATCAAGCCCACGACAAGCCGGTGCTGCCCCATTAGGGCGGTGCGGCAAAATGGGCCCGGCCGCCCTCGCGCGCCGGATAGCCGAGCGAATCATTCCCCCTACAACAAGCGGGGGCATCTTGACTTGAGGGACTCGGCGCGCCATCTGGCGGCGTGCGGATTTAGCGCGCTGTCGACAGGCATCCACCGGGCCGCTGCGACCTTCGGGCGCGCCCACTCATGAAGCAGATGCCTCCCTCGATGCGTGGTGATCCCAGGGCTTGCGCTGCGGGGGCGACCTTCGCGGTCGCTTGGACGTGGCTCGCCCACATCTGGCGGATCAAGGCCCTGAGCACGCACGATTTAGACGGAACGAATTTGACGGATACCGGGTCGTAACGTCGCGGCCCCTTAGCATTTTGCCGTCACCCATTATCTGGGGCCCGCCTCTTGCATGAGACGGGAACCACGTCGGAGACCTCGATGAGCTCGAACACAGCCGAAGCCGAAACGCCCGAAACCACCCAAGGCGACGGCCCGCTGCTCGACCTGACCGACGCCGCGGTCAAGAAGTTCATCAAGCAGGCCAAGGCCCGCGGCTACGTCACCATGGACGAGCTGAACAAGGTGATGCCCTCGGAAGAGGTCACCTCCGAGGCCATCGAAGACACCCTGGCGATGCTCAACGAGATGGGCGTCAACGTGGTCGAGTCCGAAGAGGACGCCGAGACCAACGAGGTGGCGGTGCGCGAGGAAAGCGCCGTCGTCGAGACCACCAAGGAACCGGCCTACGACCGCACGGACGATCCCGTGCGGATGTACCTGCGCGAGATGGGCTCGGTGGAGCTGCTGTCGCGCGAGGGCGAAATCGCCATCGCCAAGCGCATCGAGGCCGGCCGCGACACCATGATCCGCGGGCTGTGCGAAAGCGCGCTGACCTTCGAGGCCATCATGGTGTGGCGCGAGGAGCTGGAGGGCGGCCGCATCCTGCTGCGCGAGGTGATCGACCTCGAACAGACCTATGGCGGCCAGAACCCGGCGGCCGAGGCTGCGCCGGCCGAGGCGGAAGAGGCTGAAGGCGCCGCCGCCGAAGGCGAAGGCGAGAGCGAGGACGACTTCGACGACGGCGCCGGTCCGACCATCAGCGCCATGGAAGCCGAACTGCGCGACGGCGTCATGGCGACGCTGGACCTGATCGCGGCCGAGTTCGAGAGCTTCCGCCTGCTGCAGGAAAAGCTGGTCGCCGCGCGGCTCCGGGGCGAGGATCTGTCGGACGCCGACCGCAAGGCCTACCAGGCCGCCAGCGGCGCCATCGTCCAGCAGCTCAAGACCCTCAAGCTCAACAACAACCGCATCGAGGCGCTCGTCGAGCAGCTCTATGCGATCAACAAGCGCCTGATGGTGCTGGAAGGCCGCCTGCTGCGCCTGGCCGACAGCTATGGCATCAGCCGCACCGAGTTCCTCAAGGCCTACTTCGGCCAGGAAATGGCCCCGGACTGGACCGACCAGGTCAAGAAGCTGGGCGTCCGCTGGACCAAGTTCGCCGAGAACGACGCGAGCCAGATCGCCGAGATCCGCAACGAGGTCGCCGCCCTCGCCCAGGAAACGGGCGTGCCGATCGACGACTACCGCCGCATCGTCCAGACGGTGCAGAAGGGCGAGCGCGAGGCCCGCCAGGCCAAGAAGGAGATGGTTGAGGCCAACCTGCGCCTGGTCATCTCCATCGCCAAGAAATACACCAACCGCGGCCTGCAGTTCCTTGATCTCATTCAGGAAGGCAACATCGGCCTGATGAAGGCGGTGGACAAGTTCGAGTACCGCCGCGGCTACAAATTCAGCACCTACGCCACCTGGTGGATCCGCCAGGCCATCACCCGCTCGATCGCCGACCAGGCCCGCACCATCCGCATCCCGGTGCACATGATCGAGACGATCAACAAGATCGTCCGCACCAGCCGCCAGATGCTGCACGAGATCGGCCGCGAACCGACCCCGGAGGAGCTGGCCGAGAAGCTGGCCATGCCGCTGGAAAAGGTGCGCAAGGTCCTGAAGATCGCCAAGGAGCCGATCAGTCTCGAGACGCCGATCGGCGACGAGGAAGACAGCCACCTCGGCGATTTCATCGAGGACAAGAACG
>JAEYNH010000235.1 GCA_023412655.1 Pseudomonadota bacterium
AACTGGACTATGCCGGCGAGACCTATCCGCTCTATGCCCTGGCCAGCCGGCCGTGGGACCCGTCTCTGCCCGCCGCCCTGATCACCGGCGGCGTCCATGGCTATGAGACCAGCGGCGTCATGGGCGCCCTGGCGTTCCTGGAGACGCGGGCCCCGGACTACGCCGGGCGGATCAACCTGCTTGTGGCGCCCTGCGTCAGCCCCTGGGGCTATGAGCGGATCAACCGCTGGAATTACGACGCCGTCGATCCCAACCGGAACTTCCGGGCGGACGGCCCGTCCCGCGAGGCGACCTGCCTCATCGAACTGGTGCGGCCAAGGCTGGGCCAGTTCCGGCTGCACATCGACCTGCACGAGACCACCGACAGCGACGAGAGCGAATTCCGGCCGGCGCTGGCGGCCCGGGACGGCAAGCCGTTCGAGCCCGGCCTGATCCCCGACGGCTTCTACCTGGTGGCCGACGCGGCCGACCCGAAGCTTGCGTTCCAGCAGGCCATCGTGGCGGCGGTGGAGGCGGTGACCCATATCGCCCCGCCGGACGGCGCCGGCGAGATCATCGGCTGCCCGGTGGTGGCCCATGGCGTCATCACCTATCCGCAGGCCGACTACGGCATGTGCCCGTCCATCACCGGCGCGCCCTATACGACCACCACCGAGGTCTATCCCGACAGCCCCCAGGCCACGCCCCGGCAGTGCGCCGACGCCCAGGTGGCCGCCGTCTGCGCCGCCCTCGACTTCGTGCTGGCAAGTTAGCTGACCCTTCTCCCCTTGCGGGAGAAGGTGGCCTGCGAAGCAGGTCGGATGAGGGGTCGCGCCACCCGTTCCAGACCAACCCCGGGCTTCCTAAGCCGCCAGCACCCGGATGATCTCGTCCTCGCGCTGGTTGTAGAGGATCGAGACCCCGGCCGCGGCCTTGGCGTGCTCGCCGAACCAGGCGCGGACCTCGGGCTCGCGCAGCCGGTCCTCCGAGACCCGCAGCAGGGCGATGTCGGCGCCCTGTTCGCGCACCACGTCGTGGAAGCGCAGGATGCCGTTGATCAGGTCGCCCGAGGGCGGGGCCGGGCGCACCGGCTGGCGGGCGACCTTGACGGGGCGCGGGCTGAAGCCGTTGCGGCGGGGGCGGAACTGAGAGGCCATCGACCGTCTCCGTGTTGTCGGTTCTCGATGTTCCCGTTATGGATCGGGGGTGCGACAGAAACGGACGTAGAAAAATGCGCCACGAGAAAGCCGCCCTGCTGCTGGAGCTGGCGCGCCTGCTGGCCAGCTCGGCCGAGGGGCTGACCCTGGACGAGATGGCCGAGCGCCTGGGGGTCGGCCGGCGCACCGCCGAGCGGATGCGCGATGCGGTCTGGGAGGTGTTCCCGCAGCTGGAAGTGGTGGAGGACCCGCCGACCCGGCGCTTCCGCATCCCGTCCGGCCTCGACGGCCTGTTCCAGGCGCCCACAGCCGAGGAGCTGGCCGCGCTCACCGCCGCCGGCGACACCTTCGAGAAGCAGGGGGCGCAGGCGAGGGCGGCCGCCCTGCGCTCGCTGGAGACCAAGGTGCTGTCCGCCACCCGCGCCGCCGCCCGCCGCAAGCTGGCCCCCGACCTGGAGGCCCTGCTGCAGGCCGAGACCATCGGCGTCAGCGCCGGCCCGCGGCCCTTCGAGGACGAGACCGTGCTGCAGGCCATCCGCGACGCGCTCAAGGGCCTGTCCACCCTGCGCTTCCGCTACGAGGGGGGCTCGAGCCCGGGGCGCACCCGGGAGGTGACGCCCTACGGCATCCTGTTCGGCCGCTCGAACTATCTGGTGGCCGCCGAGAGCGCCGCGACCGGCCCCCGGAACTGGCGCCTCGACCGGATCTTCGACGTGGAGGTCACCGGCCGCCCCGCCGAGCGGCCCGAGGGCTTCTCGCTGCAGGCCTATGCCGACGAGAGCTTCGGCATCTACCAGGACGACACCCACGACGTGGTCCTGCGCATCCTGCCCGAGGGGCGGGAGGACGCCCTGCGCTGGCGCTTCCACGCCCGCCAGGCCCTGGAGGAGCAGGCCGACGGCGCCGTGGTCGTCCGCTTCCGCGCCAGCGGCATGCGCGAGCTGGCCTGGCACCTGTTCACCTGGGGCGACAAGATCGAGATCGTCGAGCCCCAGGCGCTGAAGGACATGATGCGCGGCGAACTCGACGCCGCCCTCCGCGCCCACGTCCGAAACTGACGTAGCCGACGGACACTTGTGGCTCTCCAACTTGAGGAGCCCCCCATGACCGCCACCCTCGACTACGCCCAGGTCTTCGAAACCGAGTTCCGGCCCCGCCGGCGCCTCCGCCGCGCCCTGGCCAGGGCCGTCCTCGCCGGCCTTTTCCTCATCCGCCCCCGGCTGGCGCTCGCCATCTGGCGTGAACGCTGAAATGCCTTGAGCTTGAGCGCTGTCTCGGGACTATCACCGCCATCCACGTTGGGGTCCCGCCACATGAAGCTGCGCCTGCTCGCCACCCTTTTCGCCGGAGTGTTCCTGATGGGCGCCGCGCCCGCCGACAACGACCCCTACGCCTGGATGGAAGAGATCGAAGGGGCGAGGGCGCTGGAATGGGCCAAGGCCGAGAACGCCCGGTCGCTGCCCCAGCTGCAGAACGATCCGCGCTACGCCGGCCTCTACGCCGACGCCCTGAAGATCGCCACCGCCCAGGACCGGATCCCCGGCGTCTATTTCGCGGGCGACACCCTCCGGGACTACTGGCAGGACGCCCAGCACGTCCGCGGCGTCTGGCGGACCACCAGCCTCGACAGCTACCGGGCCGGGGCTCCGCAATGGCGCACCCTTCTGGACCTCGACGCCCTGTCCAAGGCCGAGAACGCCAACTGGGTCTGGAAGGGCGCCGACTGCCTGCCGCCCGACGATCGCTACTGCCTGATCTCGCTGTCCGACGGCGGCAAGGACGCCGTGGAGGTCCGCGAGTTCGACACCCAGACGGGGCAGTTCGTCGACGGCGGCTTCCGCCTGCCCGAGGGCAAGCACCGCTTCGAATGGATCGACAAGGACACCCTGATCGTCGTCACCGAGTGGCGCCCGGGCGAGATCACCACCTCGAGCTATCCCTACATCGCCAAGATCGTGAAGCGCGGGCAGCCGCTCTCGGCCGCCCGGCAGGTGTTCGCCGGCCAGAAGACCGACGGCGGCTACGGCGTCTCGCCCATCGTCCTGCGTGACGCCGCCGGCAAGGTGCAGGCGGTGATCATCCAGCGCCCCTTGGACACCTTCAACGCCGAGTACTACCTGCTCGACGGTGACCGGCCGCTGAAGCTCGACCTGCCGACCAAGTCGACCGTGCAAGGGCTGGTGTCGGGCCGGGTCATCGTCAGCCTGGAGCAGGACTGGGCCGCAAAGGGCATGAAGGAGGGCGACCTGGTCGACTTCGACCTCGCCGCGTTCCGCAGCAAGCCCGCCGCCCTCACGCCCGCCCTGGTGGTGCGGCCCACCCAAAGCCAGAGCGTCGAGCAGGTCGCCACCACGCGCGACCGGCTGGTCGTCGCCATGCTGGACAATGTGAAGGGCGAGGTGATCGCCTACCGGCGCAGCGCCGACGGCTGGACCCCCACGAAGCTGGATCTGCCAAAGGACTCCACGATCTACGTCACCTCGGCCTCGGACCGGGACGACCAGCTGATCCTCAACGTCTCCAGCTTCCTCACGCCCTCGAGCCAATGGATCGCCGACGCCGCCGGCGGCCGGCCGACTCAGCTGCGCACCCTGCCGCCGCGCTTCGACGCCTCGGACATGAAGGTGGAGCAGCACTGGGCCACTTCGAAGGACGGCACGAAGGTCCCGTACTTCGTCGTCTCCAAGAAGGACCTGAAGCTCGACGGCTCCAACCCGACGCTGCTCTACGCCTACGGCGGCTTCCTGGTCAGCCAGACCCCGGCCTACGCCTCCACGGTGGGCAAGCTGTGGCTGGAGAAGGGCGGCGTCTATGTGGTCGCCAACATCCGCGGCGGCGGCGAATTCGGTCCCCGCTGGCACAACGCGGGCCTGAAGCTGAATAGGATGCGGGTGTATGACGACTTCTTCGCCGTCTCCGAGGACCTCATCTCCCGCGGGATCACCAATCCGAAGAAGCTGGGCATCATGGGCGGGTCCAACGGCGGTCTGCTGATGGGCGTGGCCCTGACCAAGCGGCCCGACCTGTACAACGCCGTGGTCATCCAGGTGCCGCTGTTCGACATGATCGGCTACGACCGCATTGGCGCCGGCTCCTCATGGATCGGCGAGTACGGCGACCCCAAGGTCCCCGAAGAGCGCGCCATGCTGATGGGCTATTCGCCGTACCAGAACCTCAAGCCCGGCCAGCCCTATCCCAAGGTGTTCATCGAGACGTCCACCAAGGACGACCGCGTGCACCCGGCCCACGCCCGCAAGGCGGCGGCGCGGCTGAACGAGTACGGCTACGACTACCTCTATTACGAGAACATCGACGGGGGGCACGCCGCCGCGGCCAACCTCAACGAGCGGGCGATGCGCCAGGCCCTGGAGTACACCTACCTGATGCAGCGGCTGATGGACTGATGCCTGAGATCAGCGCCGGGGTGCTCGCGTGGCGCCGCGGCGCTGAGGGGCCGGAGTTCCTGCTGGTCCACCCCGGCGGTCCGTTCTGGGCGAGCAAGGACGAGGCGGCCTGGTCGATCCCCAAGGGCCTGGTCGAGCCCGGGGAAGACGGCTGGACCGCGGCCCGTCGGGAGTTCGAGGAGGAACTCGGTCTTGCCCTCAGTGGGGAGGCCGCGCCCCTGCCGCCGTTGAAGACCCCGGGCGGCAAGGTGATCCACGCCTGGCTGGTGGAGAGCGATCTCGATGTCTCCGCCATTCGCAGCAACCTGTTCGAGATGGAATGGCCGCCACGCTCCGGCCGCCGCGCCAGCTTCCCCGAAGTGGACCGGGCGGGCTGGTTCGACGCCGACGCGGCGCGATGGAAGCTGCACAAGGGCCAGCGACCCTTGCTCGACGCGGCCCTAGCCGCGCTGGCTGGCTAGGCCGACCCCCCGACTTTGTCGGCCGCGAAATCCGCAACGCTACAGCTTGGCCTTAAGCTGAGCCTTATGGATTCATGCCGACCGTTGTCGAGCCGTTCGCTTTGGCTGGCGGGGGCCTTCTTAGTCCTGGCGCTCTGCGCCAATCCTGCGGCTGCGCATGACATTGGGGGGGCGGACGCCGCGTTCGTCGCGGCAGCCCGAGGCCCGGATCCGATTCCCTTCGGGTACCTTGGCGCGAAACACATGGTCACCGGCTACGACCACCTGCTGTTCCTGGTGGGCGTGATCTTCTTCCTCTTCCGTTTGAGCCAGATCGCGCTCTACGTGAGCCTGTTCTCCCTGGGCCACTCCATCACCCTGCTGGCCGGCGTGTTCTTCGACCTGCATGTGGATCCGCGTCTGGTGGACGCGGTCATCGGCCTATCGGTGGCTTATAAGGGCTTCGATAACCTGGGGGGCTTTCGCACCGTCTTCGGCGTCGAGCCGGACCCGAAGGCGGCCGTGCTGTTTTTCGGCCTGATCCACGGCTTCGGCCTGGCCACCAAGTTGCAGGCGTTGGACCTGCAGCCGGAAGGCCTTCTGACCAATCTGGTCGCCTTCAACATCGGCGTGGAGCTGGGCCAATTCGTTGCCCTGATCTTCATCCTGGCGCTCATCACCCTTTGGCGTCGAACCCGCGCATTCCGGGCCACGGCGGTGGGCGCCAACCTGCTATTGATCCTGGCGGGCTTCGTCCTGGCGGGCGAGCACCTGGCCGGCTACTTCCTCGATGGAGCCCACCGATGAACGAGGCGCCCAAGCCACCGCTCAATCGCGGACGGTTGCTGCTGACGACGCTCAGCCTGGCCGTCCTCGCCGCAATGATCATCCTGGGCGTGATCCTGCCGGTGGAGTTCAACAAGGATCCCCTGGGCCTTGGGCGGCTCAGCGGCCTGTCGCGGCTGTGGGCGCCGGATCAGACCGAGGTCTCGACCGACGGCGTCTCCGGCCCCGCAGCGCGGGAATACGACGTCCCTTTCCGTACAGACGTCATCGAGATTCCACTCGCGGACTTCATGGCCGGGCAGCAGATGTCCGAGCTTGAGTACAAGGTGCGCATGAAGCGCGGCGCGACCCTGGTCTACAGCTGGAGCGTGAGCGGGGCGGACGATCCGCGGGACATCCGATTCGACCAGCACGGCCACACTGACCCCAATCCGGGCATGGGGATGGAGGTGGCCAACTATCGCCGGGGCTCCGGCCTGGCGCAGCAGGGCTCCATGACCGCGCCGTTCGATGGCATCCAGGGCTGGCTCTTTCAGAACAACGGGGACCGGCCGGTGGTGATCCGCCTAAGGCTCGCCGGCTTCTACGACCTTGCTCCGCCGGGGCAGCCGGGCAACGAGGCGGGCATCGTGGCGAATGTGCCGGCCGCCCAGGCGCGACCTTCCGCGGCCGACTGATGCTGCTGTCGGCGGCGCCATGGCGTGGAAGGATCGGGGGAAGATTGGAGGCCTGACCGGGAATCGAACCCGGGTTCGCGGATTTGCAGTCCGCTGCGTCACCACTCCGCCATCAGGCCGCCGGCGAGCCCGGCGCATGGCGAGGCTCGTGTGGAGGGCGCGAGGGCTACCAGAACGCTTCCGCCGGAGCAACGTCCGTGAGGCCTCGCAATTGCGTTTCGCAGGCGCAGGCCTATAAGCCGCGGCTCTAGACGCTCACCTTCTCGCGTATCCGAGGGATTCGATGGCCGACTTCGCCGCCGCTCGCCTGAACATGGTGGAAAGCCAGGTTCGTACGCAGGATGTGACCGATGTGCGCCTGCACGACGCCATGCGTGAGCTGCCGCGGGAACAATTCGTGCCGGAAGGCAAGGGCTACCTCGCGTATGCGGACCTGGAGGTCGAGTATGCGCCGGGCCGCTGGCTGCTGAAGCCCCGCGATGTCGCCAAGCTGCTGCAGGAGGCTCGTCCGATGCCCGCCGAGCGGGCGCTGGCGGTGGCCGCGCCCTACGCCGCTGCGGTGCTGGAGGTGCTGGACCTCGGCGTGACGCGTCTGGACGAGGATCTGAAGCAGGCGCCGGCCGGTGAGTTCGACCTGATCATCTGCGAAGGCGCCGTGTCCCGCGCGCCGCAATCCTGGCTCGACGCCCTGGCGCTTGAGGGCCGCTTGGCGGTGATCGAACGCAACGGGCCGGTGGGCAAGGCCGTGCTCTACGTCCGTGGCGCGGATGGCATCGGACGGCGCGAACTGTTCGACGCCACGCCGCCAGTCCTGGCAGGCTTCGAGGCGGAGCGCGGCTTCGCATTCTGACGCCGACGCCTTGAAACAACCCTGAAACCAGTCAGAAACGGTCGGGGTGAAAAAAGCTTAAGGTGACGCGGGTTGGTCTGGACGGCACACGACAACATATAGGGCGTAGCGTCTCTCGCACGATCGGGGATTTCGAATGTCGATGACTGCCCGTGGCCAGCTTCTGGCTGCGATCTTCAGCGTGGGCCTGGTCGCTGGCCCCGCCTCCGCCGAGACGCTGGCCGACGCCATCGCCATGGCCTACGAGAACAACCCGACCCTGCAGGCCCAGCGTGCGGCGCAGCGGGCCCTCGACGAGAACTACGTCCAAGCGCGCACCGGGTGGCGGCCGACCCTGAACCTCAGCGGCGGTGTGGGCTATACAGAGAACCGTTCCCCGCGCGCCATCATCAACCCGTTGCTCCGAAGCACCATCGAGGAAGCCAACAGCGCCCGCGCTGCGGTGACTTTCTCCCAGCCGCTGTGGACCGGCGGCCGCGTGGCCGCGAACGTCTCGGCCGCCCAGGCGGAAATCCTCGCCGGCCGCGAGAACCTGCGGCGCATCGAGGCCCAGATCCTCGGTCAGGTGGTCCAGGCCTACGCTGACGTCCGCCGAGACCAGGCGGCGCTGGCGATCCGGCAGGAAAACGTCAAGGTCCTCACCCGGCAGCTGGAAGAATCCCAGGCCCGTTTCGATGTCGGCGAGGTGACCCGCACGGACGTCGCCCAGTCTGAGGCCCGTCTTGCCCAGGCCCACGCGTTGCTCCAGCAGTCCGAGGCGCAACTGGCCATCACGCGCTCGATCTACGGGGAGATCGTCGGCCAGAATCCCGGCGACCTCGCCCCTGAGCCGTCGCTGGCCTATCTGATGCCCTCCGATCCCGACCAGGCGTTCGCCGTGGCCGAGGAAAACAACCCGCAGCTCCGGGCCCAGCAGTTCACCGAACAGGCAAGCCGTGCCCGCGTCGCCGGCGCCCGCGCCGAGCGGCTTCCGAATGTGAACGCCCAGGCCACCATGAGCTTCAACGGTCCGGCTGTGCCGCAGCCGCCGAACGATCCGTTCGAGCGGGGGCTGTTCGACCGGGAGTCCACCGCCACGGTGAACGTGACGGTGCCGCTGTTCTCCGGCGGTCTGATCTCGTCGCGTATCCGTCAGGCCGTGGAGCGCAACAACACCGACCGCCTGACCACGGAGATCGTTCGTCGTGACGTCCTTCAGAGCATCACGAGCGCCTGGAGCCAGTTGATCGCCGCCCGCGCCAATATCAGCTCCAGCGAGGAACAGGTGAAGGCCGCTCGGATCGCGGCCGAGGGCACCCGTCAGGAACAACAGGTGGGGCTGCGCACCACCATCGACGTGCTGAACGCCGAGCAGGAGCTGCGTCAGGCCGAGCTGAATCAGGTCACCGCGCGCCGCGACGAGTATGTTGCCGCGGCCACCGTGCTGTCCCAGATGGGGAGGCTGGAAGCGAAGAACCTGACTCCCTCGGTCCCGCAGTACGATCCCACCCGTAACTTCCGGAAGCTGCGGATCACCTGGGGGTGGGTGCCGTGGGAAGAGCCGATCGGCGTCGTCGACCGCTTCCTGACTCCGTGGCCGGCTCCGGCGGTGACGGCCAAGCCCACGGAGCCGGCGATCGCGCCGGGCCTGCAACCGCCTCCGGGCGCTCCGGCCTCCAACCCGCAGTAACCCCCGCGCAAGGCAGGGAGAGCGAGCGGAAATTGCAGGATCGCCGAGCTGCGCTTAGGCTCGCGGTCTAAGATTCCTCTTTGGCGGCAGGTCCATGTCCGAGCAGACGTCCCAGGAACCCACGATGGAGGAAATTCTCGCCTCCATCCGCCGTATCATCTCCGAGGATGAGGCGCCCGCTGACACCGCGGCCGCGGCGGCGGCGCCTGAGCCTGCACCCGAGCCGGCGGCTGCGCCTGAGCCCGAATCCGTTCGCCTCGAGGCGGAGCCCGAACCCGTCGTCCTCGACGTAGAGGAGGAAGACGATGCGCTCGAGCTGACGCAGAAGGTCGAGAGCGTCGGCGATCTGGACGTCCTGGCCCCCACCGAGCCCGCGCCGCAGCCGATCGCCCCGCCTGCCGCGCCGGCCGCCGCCGCTGCCGCAGCCGCGCCGCTCGCCAGCTTGGTCAGCGAGCGGGCCGCCACCGCCGCCGCCTCGGCGTTCGGTCAACTTTCCGCCGCCGTGGCTATGCCGCGGGAGGGCCGAACCCTGGAAGATGTGGTTCGTGAGATGCTGACGCCGCTGCTCCAGCAGTGGCTGGACGAGAATCTGCCGCGCATCGTGCAGGAGGCGGTTGAGGCCGAGGTCGCGCGGATCGCCCGCGGCCGAGTAGGCTGATCAACCCCATATAGCGACCGTTCCGGCGCGGACCGGGACCTCGCCATGCTCCGGAGCGGCGGGTTTCGCCTGACGCTCTTCCACGCTCATTCCGGATCCCCGCTTTCGTCGGGGTGAGCGGGTGTGTATGGACCGCTCGGAAATCGCCATGCTTGAAAAGACCTTCGATCCCAAGACCGTTGAACCGCGCCTCTACGCCGCCTGGGAGGCCTCGGGGGCGTTCGCGCCGACCGATGATCCGAACGCCGAGCCGTTCTCGATCGTCATTCCGCCACCGAATGTGACGGGCTCGCTCCACATCGGGCACGCGCTGAACAACACCCTGCAGGACGTGCTGATCCGGTTCGAACGGATGCGCGGCAAGGCGGCCCTGTGGCTGCCGGGCACCGATCACGCCGGCATCGCTACCCAGATGGTGGTCGAGCGTCAGCTGGCGCAGCAGGGAAACCTGAGCCGCCGGGATATGGGCCGTGAGGCCTTTGTGGCCAAGGTCTGGGAGTGGAAGGCGCAGTCCGGCGGGACCATCGTCAACCAGCTGCGCCGGCTTGGAGCGAGCTGCGACTGGAGCCGCGAGCGCTTCACCCTGGACGAGGGGCTGAGCGCCGCCGTCCGCAAGGTGTTCGTCACCCTCTACAAGCAGAACCTCATCTACCGCGACAAGCGGCTGGTGAACTGGGACCCGCACTTCCAGACCGCCATCTCGGACCTGGAGGTCGAGCAGCGGGAGGTGGATGGCCATTACTGGCACTTCGCCTATCCGCTGGAGGATGGTTCGGGCGAGATCGTCGTGGCCACCACGCGGCCTGAGACGATGCTGGGCGATACCGCGGTGGCGGTTCACCCGAGCGACGAGCGCTACACGCACCTGATTGGCAAGGCTGTTCGCCTCCCGATCGTCAACCGGCTGATCCCGATCATCGCCGATGAGTATCCCGATCCTGAAAAGGGCTCGGGGGCGGTGAAGATCACGCCCGCCCACGACTTCAACGACTTCGCCGTCGGCAAGCGTCACAACCTGCCGATGATCAACATCTTCGACGATTTCGCGCGGCTGAACGATAGCGTGCCGCCGGAATATCGCGGCCTGGACCGGTTCAAGGCCCGCGAGAAGGTTGTGGCCGCCTTCGAGGAAGCCGGGCTGCTGCGGGGGATCGAGAAGACCCGCCACGTGGTCCCGCACGGGGATCGCTCGGGGGCCGTCGTCGAACCCTACTTGACCGACCAGTGGTACGTCGCCGCGGACGTGCTGGCCCAGCCTGCCATCAAGGCGGTGGAGGAGGGTGACACCGTCTTCGTCCCCAAGGCCTGGGAGAAGACCTATTTCGAATGGATGCGGAACATCCAGCCGTGGTGCGTGTCGCGCCAGCTGTGGTGGGGCCATCGCATCCCGGCCTGGTTCGGGCCGGACGGCAAATGCTTCGTCGAGGAGACCGAGGAGGAAGCCCGGCGGCAGGCGCGCGAGGTCTATGGACAGGATGTTGAGCTGAAGCAGGACGAGGACGTCCTCGATACCTGGTTCTCTTCCGCCCTCTGGCCATTCTCGACCCTCGGGTGGCCGGAGCAAACCGAGGACCTGCGCCGGTTCTACCCGACCCACACGCTGGTGACGGGCTTCGACATCATCTTCTTCTGGGTCGCCCGGATGATGATGCAGGGCATCCAATTCATGGGCGAGGTCCCGTTCAAGCGGGTCTTCATCAACGCCCTGGTGCGCGATGCCTCCGGCGCCAAGATGTCAAAGTCCAAGGGCAACGTCATGGATCCGCTGGAGCTGGTCGATGACTTCGGCGCCGACGCCCTGAGGTTCACCCTCACGGCCATGTCAGGCCAAGCTCGCGACATCAAGCTGTCCAGGCAGCGCATTGAAGGCTATCGAAATTTCGGCACGAAGCTGTGGAACGCCAGCCGCTTCTGCCAGATGAACGGCTGCGCCCGCGCGCCAGATTTCGACCCAGCCCAGGTGAAGGCGCCGCTCAATCGCTGGATCGTGGGGGAGACCGTCCGGACCTCGCGGGCGGTCACCGAAGCCCTGGCCGACTGCGGCTTCGACGAGGCGGCGAACGCCCTCTACCGCTTCATCTGGAACCAGTTCTGCGACTGGTATGTGGAGCTGGCCAAGCCGCTGCTGAATGGTGAGGACGCTGCGGCCAAGGCGGAGACCCAAGCCACCGCCGCTTGGGCGCTGGATGTTATCCTCACCATGCTGCATCCGGTGATGCCATTCATCACCGAGGAGCTCTGGGAGAAGACCGCCGACCTGGGCGCGCGCCGGGCCCACGATGGCTTCCTGATGACCGCACGCTGGCCGGAGCTTCCGGATAGCCTGATCGACCCGGCCGCCGACGCGGAGATCGACCTGATCATCAAGACGATCTCGGAAGGCCGCTCGGTCCGCGCCGAACTGAACGTGCCGCCATCGGCTCGGCCGCCGCTGCTGGTGGTGGAGGCGAGCGATGGCCAACGCGAGGTGCTCGAGCTCGCAGCCCCGCTAATCGGCCAACTCCTGCGCGTGGTCGAGGTCCGCTTCGTCGATGCTGCGCCGGAAGGGGCTATCCCATATGTCGTGGACGGCGCGACCCTGGCCTTGCCGGTGGCGGAGTTCATCGACCTGGCTGCGGAGCGGGCGCGCCTTTCCAAGGAAGTGGCGAACCTCGCCGCCGACATTGAGAAGACGGCGCGCAAGCTCGGCAATCCAGACTTCGTGGCTCGCGCACCGGAAGAGGTGGTCGAGGAGAACCGCGAGCGGCTGGCCGATGCGGAGGCCGCCAAGGCCAAGCTGGAAGGCGCCTTGGCCAGGCTCGGAGGCGCCGCATAACGCGGTCACCCGTTTGCCTCGGGCGCTCGGTTATGGTTGTTCACCTGGAAGAATGCGCGGGCGTGAGACCTGCGCGCGCCAGGAGAAACGCCGTATGTCCGAGCTCGCCCTGCCTCCCGGCTGGCCAGCCATGTCGATCCCGCAGGCTCACGCTCTCCTGACCCAGGCGGGTTCGCCGCTTGAGGTCGAGGAAATCGAGATCCGCGGGGTCCGGACGAAGGTTTGGAAGAACCTGCCGCCGTCGCTGCGTTCGATCGTGGAGGCGGGCCGGACGCACGGGGAGAAGATTTTCCTCGTCTACGAGGACGAGCGGGTCAGCTTCGAGGCCTTCTATCGGGCGGTTTCGACCTTGGCGCGCGAGTTCCAGGCGCAAGGCGTCGGCAAGGGTGACCGCGTCGCGGTCATCATGCGCAACCTGCCTGAATGGGTGGTGGCCTTCTACGCGGCCGGTTCGATCGGCGCGATCATCACCCCGCTGAACGCCTGGTGGACCGGGCCGGAGCTTGAGTACGGCCTCACCGACTCCGGCGCCAAGGTCGCGGTGATGGACGCCGAGCGCTACGAGCGCATGCGAGAGCACTTCGACAACTGTCCTGACCTCGCCCGCATCTACGTCAGCCGCCTTGGCGACGAGGAGGTGGCCCATCCCTACGTGACCCAACTGGAGCGCGTACTCGGCGGGGCCAACGAGTGGGCGAACCTGCCCGATCAGCCGCTTCCCGTCGTGGACATCGCCCCCGACGACGATGCGACGATCTTCTACACTTCGGGCACCACGGGGCGTCCCAAGGGCGCGCTGGCGACCCAGCGGGCGGTCAACACCAACATCCTGACGGCCGCGGCCGCTTCGGCGCGCAGCTTCCTGCGCCGCGGCGAGGCGCCCCCTGAGCCTGATCCGAACGCGCCCCAGCGCTCGGCCCTGATCTCGGTGCCGTTCTTCCACGTTACCGGTTGTTTCGCGGTGCTGAATCCCACGCTGTTCGCCGGCGGCAAGCTGGTGATGATGTACAAGTGGGATGTGATCCGCGCCTTCGAGCTGATCGAGCGGGAGCGCATCATGCTGGCGGGTGGCGTGCCGACCATCGCCTGGCAGCTGATTGAGCACCCGGCCCGCAAGGACTTCGATCTGTCGTCGCTGGAAAGCGTCTCCTACGGCGGCGCGCCCTCCGCGCCAGAACTCGTGCGGCGCCTGCGCGAGGCGTTCCCGAAGTCGCTGCCCGGCCAGGGCTGGGGCATGACCGAGACGTGCGCGACGGTGACGTCGAACTCGGCCGAAGATTATGCGAATCGGCCCGACAGCTGCGGCGTGGCGGCGGCCGTCGCCGAGATCCAGATCCGGGACCCGGCGGACGGCCGCACGGTGCTGGGCCCCAATGAGGTCGGTGAGCTGTGGTCGTTCGGCCCGATGAACTGCAAGCTCTACTGGAACAAGCCCGAGGCCACGGCCACCACCTTCGTCGGCGGCTGGGTGCGCACCGGAGATCTGGCGCGCATCGACGAGGAGGGCTTCTGCTTCATCATCGACCGGGCCAAGGACATGCTCATCCGGGGCGGTGAAAACATCTACTGCGTTGAGGTGGAGAACGTCCTGTACGACCACCCCGCGGTGATGGACGCCGCGATCGTCGGCGTGCCGCACAGGACCCTGGGCGAGGAGCCGGGCGCTGTGGTCACGTTGAAGCCTGGCGCGGAAGCCACCGAGGACGAGCTGCGGGCCCACGTGGCCGAGCGGCTCGCCGCCTTCAAGGTGCCAGTGGCGGTGAAGTTCTGGCACGAAACCCTGCCGCGCAACGCGAATGGGAAGATCCTCAAGAACGAGCTCAAGAAGCTGTTCACCGACGAGGCGACCGCCTGAGGAAGCGCGCGGACGTCCTGCTGGTCGAGCGCGGCCTTTTCGAGAGCCGCGCCAAGGCTCGCGCGGCGATCGAGGCCGGCGGCGTGACCGCCGACGGGCAGCCGGTAGGGAAGGCTTCGGACATGGTGGACGAGGCCGCCAAGGTCGAGGCGAGGGCGGCCCACCCCTGGGTAGGGCGAGGCGCCCTGAAACTGGAGCATGCGCTGAACCTTTGGCCGATATCGGTTGCGGGGCGCATCGTGCTGGACGTGGGCGCTTCGACGGGCGGCTTCACGGAGGTCTGCCTGAGCCGGGATGCCGCCAGGGTCTACGCGGTCGATGTGGGGCGCGGTCAGTTGCACGCCAGGCTGCGCGATGATCCCCGCGTGGTGAACCTCGAGGCGACTGACGCGCGGGATCTCACGCGGGCACAGATGCCGGCTGGGCCTGACCTGATCGTCACGGATGTCAGCTTCATCGGCCTTGCGAAGGCGTTGCCCGCGGCCCTGGCGCTTGCCGGAGAGGGCGCGGAACTGGTGGCGCTGGTGAAGCCGCAGTTCGAGGTCGGTCCGGAGCGGGTCGGCAAGGGCGGTATCGTCAGTGATCCTCAGGCCCGTGCGGATGCTTTGGAGGGGGTAAAAGCCTTCCTGGAGGGGACCGGCTGGCCGGTGCAGGCAAGCGCCGACAGCCCTGTGGTCGGCGGCGACGGCAACCGCGAGTTCCTGCTTTGGGCAAAAAAGAGCCGCCCACGCTGAGGCGGGCGGCCAGTCAGACAGATGCTAGGGTCGTGAAGCTCTAGTCGACGACGGCGTAGCGGCCGGAGCTGTCCCGGCAGACGCGGACGAAGCGCGTCTGTGTGCGGCCGTCGGGCATGTAGATCGGGCTTTCGGCCAGCGTGCAGCCGTCAGCGTCCGGCGCATTTTCGGAAAGCCGGAAGCGTTCGCCACGGCGGCCATAGGCGTAGTCGTCCTGGCGCGCGGCATAGTCGTCGCGGTCGTAATCGGCGCCGCGCGGACCATAGTAGCTGGACTCCACCGGCGGCGGGGGAGGCGGGGGCGGCGGCGCAACGTATTCGCCGGAGGTGCATGCGGCGCTGGAGTTGCCGACGCCAGCGCCCACCGCCGCGCCGAGTGCGCCGCCCAGCAGCGAGCCTTCGGTCCGCGCGTTACGGGCTGCGGCGTTGGAGCCGATCACGGCTCCGATCGTGCCGCCGATAAGCGCCCCGACTGTGCCTCGCGTGGTCTTTTCGCGCTTGCATGGGTCGTAGGCATAGCCGCTCGGAGCCATACCGTCGTAGCCGTAGGGCTGCGCCTGCGCCGCTGCCGTGCCGAGGGCCATGAGGCCGGCTATGGCGACAAGGCTGGCTTTCGCGATGGTGACACGCTTGGACATTCCGGAACCCCTCTCGAATCGTGCGCAGGCCTTGAGGGCCATGTCGGAAGCCAAGCTGCGCCACGCAAGCTGAACGGACGTTGAGAATGTCGTTCATCTTCGTTCATCTTGGCTTAAGCGTGGCGGAGGCCTACGCAGGCGCATGAAGTCGCGTCCCCGCCGTCCGAACCCGAAGCCGCCGCCCGGCCCGCCGGTCGAACTCCATATCGAGGCCATGGGCGGCGAGGGCGATGGCCTGGCCGCAGGGCCGGTCTTCGTGCCTTTCACCCTGCCTGGAGAGCGCGTGCGCGCCCAGGGCAGCGGCGAGCGGCGCGAACTGGTCGAGGTCCTGAGGCCCAGCCCGGACCGGGTGGAGCCGCCCTGTCCCCACTTCTCCGTCTGCGGCGGATGCGCGCTGCAGCATTGGGATCATCAGCCATACCTGGCGTGGAAGGTGGCCCGTCTTGCCGGCACCCTGACCCGCCAGCACCTGGAAGCCGACATCCTTCCAGCCTACGCCACCGAGCCCGGTACACGCCGGCGGGTGACGTTGCACGCCCGCCGCGGCAGCCGGGAGATGGCCCGCCTGGGCTACAAGGCTCGCAAGTCCTGGGACCTGGTGGACATCGAAGTCTGTCCGATCTCCGACCCCGCGATCCAGGCGGCGATCCCGGCCTTGAAGCGGCTGGCGGCGCCGCTGTTCGAGCACCCTAAGTCGGCTCCGTCCCTGCACGTGACCCTTAGCGACACGGGCCTGGACATCGACATCACCGGCGTCGAGGCCAAGAGCGGAGGGCTTTCGGCGGACGCGAGGATGCAGGTGGCTGAGCGGGCGGGCGAAGCCGACTTCGCCCGGGTGACACTGGCCGGCGAGGTCGCCTACCAGGCCCGCAGCGCCCTGGTCCGCCTTGGCCCCGCCACGATCGCCCTGCCGCCTGCCGCCTTCCTGCAGGCCACCAGAGGCGCGGAAGCGGCGATGGTGGCCTTCGTCGCCGCGGCCGCCGAAGGGGCGGGGCGGATCGCCGACCTCTACTGCGGCGTAGGTACCTTCACCTTCCGGCTGGCCGAGATCGCGCCGGTGCATGCCGTGGATTTTGCGCCGCAGGCCATCCGCGCTCTCAGCGCCGCCTTGGCGGGAGCGCCGGGCCTCAAGGCCGTGAATGCAGAGGCTCGTGACCTCGTCCGTAGACCGGTGCTGGCTGAGGAGTTGAAGAAGACGGATGTGGCTGTCTTCGACCCCCCGCGGGCCGGGGCGGCGGAGCAGACGGCGGAGCTCGCCCGCTCGAAGGTGGCGCGCGTCATCGGCGTCTCCTGCAACCCGGCGACATTCGCCAGGGACGCCCGAGCGCTCGTCGACGCCGGCTTCCGGCTGGAGCGCGTCCTCCCCGTGGATCAGTTCCTCTGGTCCCCCCACGTAGAATTGGTGGGGGTGTTCCAGCGCTGAGGCGGACCCATATTGACCAGATGGTTGCCCTTTCGGTTCTAGACCTCTCGCCCATCCTCGAAGGCTCGGACGCGGCCCAGTCTTTCCGCAACAGCCTCGATCTTGCCCGTCACGCCGAGCGGCTCGGCTACAGGCGCTTCTGGCTGGCCGAGCACCACAACATGCCGGGGGTCGCTTCCGCGGCGACGGCGGTGGTCATCGGCCATGTGGCGGCAGGCACGAGCACGATACGCGTCGGCGCCGGCGGCATCATGCTGCCGAACCACGCGCCTTTGGTTATCGCCGAGCAATTCGGCACCCTGGCCAGTCTGTTTCCGGGCCGGATCGACCTTGGGGTGGGCCGCGCGCCGGGCACGGATCAGCTGACCGCCCGCGCCCTTCGCCGGACCTTGGTGGGCGACGTCGACCGGTTCCCACAGGACGTGGTCGAGCTGATGGCCTATTTTCAGCCCGCCCAGCCCAACCAGGCGCTGCGCGCTGTCCCCGGCGCCGGGCTCGACGTGCCGATCTGGATGCTGGGTTCCAGCACCTTCGGCGCCGAACTGGCTGCCGTCCTCGGCCTGCCGTACGCCTTCGCGTCGCACTTCGCGCCCGCGCAGCTCGAACAGGCCATCCACGTCTATCGATCGAAGTTCCGTCCGTCGGAGCAATTGGAGCGTCCGTACCTGATGCTCGGCCTCAACGTTGTGGCGGCCGAAACCGACGGCGAAGCCAGGCGCCTGTTCACCTCGCTGCAGCAGGCGTTCCTCAACCTGCGGACGGGCCGCCCGACTCCGCTGCCGCCTCCGGTGGACGACATGGACCAGCGTCTCGCCGCCGCCGGCATTTCGCCGGACGAGCAGGGCGCCCTGGCTAAGGCGGTGGTTGGCAGCCCCGAAACCGTCCGTGCAGGACTGCGCGCCTTCGTGGAGACTTACCGGCCGGACGAGGTGATCATCACGGCCCAGATCTACGATCACGCGGCCAGAGTCCGCTCGTTCGAGATCGCCGCGGACGCAGGCCGCGAACTGGCCGCGGCGGCCTAGGCGCGGAACAGGTCGATCTGGTCTCCGGGCTTAGGCGGCACACGGAACTGGCTCATATCCAGCGAACCCCAGCGCCCCTCGAGGCCGTAGCGTTTCCGGGCCGCTGCAAAACGGTCGGCCATCAGCTCGGCGATGGGGCCTTGTCCCTTCATCCGGCTGCCCCACTGGGCGTCATAGTCCTTGCCGCCGCGCATCTGCCGAACGAGCGACATGACCCGCCTGGCGCGATCGGGATGGTCGCTCTCCAGCCACTCGCGGAAGAGGTCCTTGATCTCCAGTGGTAACCGCAAGGCCACATAGGACGCACCGCTCGCGCCTGCCGCGGCGGCGCGCTCCAGGACGGCCTCCATCTCGTGATCGTTCAGACCGGGAATGCAGGGTGCGAACAGCACGGTGACGGGCACGCCGCCGGCGGACAGCTGCTTCACCGCGTCCAGCCGCTT
>JAEYNH010000035.1 GCA_023412655.1 Pseudomonadota bacterium
CCGCGGGCCAAAAGCGCTACAGCCGCGCGGCCGAGGAGCTGGCGGTGACCCACGGCGCCGTCAGCCAACAGATCCGCAAGCTGGAGGACGAGCTGGGTGCGCGGCTGTTCGAGCGGCGCGGCAACGCCATGATCCCCACCGCGGAGGCCGAACGCCTGGCGCGCGAGGTGGGGCGTGCGCACGACATCCTCAAGAACGCCGTGGCCGCCTTCGCCAAGGTCGCCGAGCGCGACCCGCTGGTGGTCAGCCTAGACCCGCAGTTCGCCAACCGCTGGCTGCCCACCCGCCTGCCCGGGCTGTTGGGCGATCCCGCCGGCGCCAACCTGGAACTGCGGGTGGACTCGCGCTTGGCCGACTTCGTCACGGACGGCGTGGACATGGGTCTGCGCTACGGCGCCGGGAACTGGCCGGGCGTCGAGAAGGTGCGCCTGTTCCGCGAGACCCTGCTGCCGGTCTGCAGCCCCGAGCTCCTGGCCCGCCATCCCATGGCCCAGCCTGCGGACCTGCTGTCGGCGCCGCTTCTGCACCACAGCCATCGGCCCTGGGGGCTGTGGTTCGGCCATTTCGGGCTTGAGGCGCCGCTGCAGCAGGGGATGATCTTCGAGGACTCGGTGATGCTGCTGGAGGCCGCGGCCCAGGGCCTCGGAGTCGCCCTGGCCCGCAGCGGCCTTATCGAACAGGACCTGCGCTCGGGGCGGCTGGTGCGACCCTTCGAACTGGATGTGGCCTCGGATCTTGGCTTCTGGGTGGTCTGGCGGCCGGACAGCCGAAAGTTGCGGCGCATACACGCCCTGCGCGACTGGATGGTGGCGGCGGCTGGAGGCGACGGCGCTGCGGAGACAACCGCGGCTGCATGACGCCGCGTAAGCGGTGCTGCGCCGCAGCAAAAGCCTTGCCGCACTGCGCTCGGGCTATGTTAGAACACCGTCACATATGACCGTGTGCGCTCCGCAAGCGCCATATCGAGGCTTAGGCTGAATGGTTCAGATCAGGTCCGTCGGCGTTATCGGCGCCGGCCAGATGGGTTCGGGCATAGCGCATGTCTGCGCCCTCGGCGGCTATGACGTCCTGCTGCACGATGTCAGTGAAGAACGGGTCATCCAGGGCATTTCGACCATCGAGAAGAACCTGGCCCGGCAGGTGTCCCGCGGCCTGATCGAGCCCGCCGCCATGGAAGCGGCCATGGCGCGCATCAAGCCCGCCCCGGAACTGCAGTCCATCGGCCAGACCGACCTGGCCATCGAGGCCGCCACCGAGGACGAAGAGGTCAAGAAGGCCATCTTCAAGGCGCTGGCGCCGCATCTGGCGTCGGGCACCATCCTGGCCTCGAACACCTCGTCGATCTCGATCACGCGGCTGGCGTCCACGACCGACCGGCCCGAGCGGTTCATCGGCCTTCACTTCATGAACCCAGTGCCGGTCATGAAGCTGGTGGAGATCATCCGCGGCATCGCCACCGACGCCGAGACCTACGAGACGGCGGTCAACTTCGCCAAGTCCCTGGGGAAGACCACCTCCAACGCCGAGGACTTCCCCGCCTTCATCGTCAACCGCATCCTGGTGCCGATGATCAACGAGGCGATCTACACCCTCTATGAGGGGGTGGGCACGGTGGACGCCATCGACACCGCCATGAAGCTCGGCGCCAACCATCCGATGGGCCCGCTGGAGCTCGGCGACTTCATCGGCCTCGACACCGTCCTGTCGATCATGAACGTGCTGTACGAGGGGCTGTCGGACTCCAAGTACCGGCCGTGCCCGCTGCTGGTTAAGTACGTCGAGGCCGGCTGGCTCGGCCGCAAGGCCGGCCGGGGCTTCTACGACTATCGGGGCGAAAAGCCGGTGCCCACCCGCTGAGGCGGGCCGCCAGAGCCTTCATCCATATAACTCGAATCTCTCCTCGCCGGCGTCGGCGTGGGGCATGCTCATCCGTCCTTTGATCGTGATGAGGCCCTTCCCGATGCTCTACGCCCTGCTCTGCTACAACGCCGAAGACGTGGTCTTTTCCTGGAGCAAGGAAGAGGACGATGCGGTCATGGCCCGGCTCGGCGAGGTGAGCGAGCGGCTCCAGAAGGCCGGCAAGCTCGGGCCGTCGTTGCGGCTGCTGCCCACCACCGCCGCCACCACCCTGCGCAAGAGCGACCCGCCGATGATCATCGACGGCCCCTTCGCCGAGACGAAGGAGCAGCTGCTGGGCTTCTATGTCCTGGACTGCGAGAGCCTGGACGAGGCCCTGCAGATCGCCGGCGAGCTCGGCCGGGCCAATCCGGGCGGCGCCTATGAGATTCGTCCCGTCCGCCTGTACTCGCCTGGCGCCCTGCCCGCAGAGGCCGCCGAGAAGGTGAGCGTCTAGGGCCATGGCTGATCCGGCCTGGATCAACGCGCAGATCACCGCCGCCCGGCCGCAGGCGGTCGGCGCCCTGTTGCGCTATTTCCGGGACCTGGACACGGCCGAGGAGGCGTTCCAGGACGCCTGCCTGCGAGCGATGAAGAACTGGCCCACGAACGGCCCGCCCCGGGACCCGGCCGCTTGGCTGATCATGGTCGGCCGGAACGCGGCTCTCGACGGGGTGCGCCGCCGGGCGAAGCAGACCGAACTGCCGCCCGAAGAGACCCTATCGGACCTCGAAGACGCCGAAAGCCGCGCGGCCGAGCAGATCGATCACGCCGATTACCGGGACGACGTCCTGCGCCTGCTGTTCATCTGCTGCCATCCCGACCTGCCGCCGGTGCAGCAGATCGCCCTGGCCCTGCGCATCGTGTCGGGCCTCTCCGTGAAGCAGATCGCCCGCGCCTTCCTGGTGTCGGAAGCGGCCATGGAACAGCGGATAACCCGCGCCAAACGCCAGGTGGGCGCGGCCGGCGTGGCCTTCGGCGCGCCGAGCCCCGCCGAACGGTCGGAGCGCGTCGGCGCCGTCCTCGCCATGCTCTATCTGGTGTTCAACGAGGGCTACTCTGCGGGCGACAATCCGGCCCGGGCCGAGCTGTGCGGCGAGGCGATCCGCCTGACACGCCTCCTGCTCCGGCTCTACCAGACCGAGCCCGAGGTCATGGGCCTGCTGGCGCTGATGCTGATCCAGGACGCTCGCAGCGCCGCCCGCTTCGATGAGGACGGCCAGATCGTGCTGCTGGAAGACCAGGACCGCAGTCTCTGGAACCGCAAGGCCATCGCGGAGGGGCTCGCCCTGATCGACAAGGCCATGCGCCACCGCAGGCCCGGGGCCTATCAGGTGCAGGCCGCCATCGCCGCGTTGCATGTGCGGGCGCCCTCCGCCGCTGAAACGGACTGGGTGCAGATCGAGCGGCTCTACGTCACTCTCGAGCGGCTGACGCCCTCACCGGTGGTCACGCTCAACCGCGCCGTGGCCGTCAGCAAGGTGGAAGGCCCCGAAGCCGCCCTGGCCCTGGTCGAGCCGCTGACGGAGCGGCTGGCGGGCTATTTCCATCTGCATGGCCTGAGGGGCGCACTGCTGCTCGAGCTGGGCCGTAAGGCCGAGGCGCGGGAGGCCTTCGACAGGGCCATCGCCCTGGCCAACACCGCCGCCGAGGCCGCGCATATCCGCCAGCACCTCGACCGGCTGATGGCCGACCACCCGCCGCCGCAGGACCAGCCGGGGGCGGCGTAATCAACGCGTAATCAAAAGGTGTGCGCCCTTGTCGGACGACCATGGTTCGGTTCGTCCTTTGGCAGGACGGAAGAACAGGAGAAATCCCGATGTCGGAAACGCTCGACCCGCAGGTCCCCGCGAAGGCCGCCCCCAAGGGCGGCGTGGTCGCCTATCTGAACGTGGACGGCGCCGTTAAGGCCGCCGAGTTCTACGTGAAGGCCTTCGGCGCCGAGATCGCGGGCATGATGCCGCCTGACGACAAGGGCCGGACCATGCACGCCCACCTCTACATCAACGGCAGCTCGGTGATGCTCTCCGACTTCTATCCCGAGCACGGCCACGCCTTCGAGAAGCCGCAGGCGTTCAGCCTCACCCTGATCGTGGACGACATCCAGGCCTGGCACCGCCGGGCGGTGGACGCCGGCGCGACCACCACCACCGAGCCGCAGAAGATGTTCTGGGGCGACTACTATGGCGAGGTTCTCGACCCGTTCGGCGTCCGCTGGGCCCTCAACCAGGCCGGCGAATAGGCCCGCCAAGCCCGCGGCGCTCCTCCCCGCCGCGCCGCGGGCCGCCCTTCTCAGCACAAGGAGTTGAGACGATGACGGACGTCACCATCGGGCCGCCGGGTGGCAGCGTGGGCCGCTGGGCCGGCTGGGCGCTTACCGGCGCCTTCACGCTGTTCATGATCCCCGATATCGCGATCAAGCTCATCCGCCTGCCCATCGTAGAAGAGACCGGCGCGCAGCTCGGCCTGCCTCCAGGGTCCGGCTTCGGCATCGGCGTGCTGGAATTGATCCTGCTGGCCCTGTACCTGGCGCCCCGCACCGCCGTCCTCGGCGCGGTGCTGTTCACGGCCCTGTTCGGCGGGACGCTGGCGATCCACTGGATCCAGGGAAATCCCCTTTTCAGCCACATGCTGTTCGGCGTCTATCTGGCGCTCTTTGCCTGGGGCGGGCTCTGGCTGCGCACCCCGACGCTGCGCGAAATCTTTCCGTTGCGGCGGCAAGGCCGGGCCGGCGCCCGTTAATCCATTCGACTTCGGCGGATTCCGCGTCCGATACTCGCAGGTGATTCGGATGGCGGACCCATGCGGCGGCTGACGCTAGCGCTCCTCTGCGCGACCTATCTCTGCCTCTCGCTGATCGTCGCGCTCACGCTGTGGCGGAACGGCGGCGGGTGGGGCGCGGGCCTGGCTGCCCTCATCGGCGGCCTGGGGCTTTGCTTCGCCTTCCACGGCCTGATCGCCCGGGCGCTGGATTCCACCGCCATCAAGGGTGAGATCGAGACGGTGCGCGAAGCCCACCGCATCCTGCTCGACCAGGTGGAGCGGCTCGACGCCCGGCTCACCCAGGTGGCCCAGGCGGTGGAGATCGACGTCTCCCGCTCGGAAGAGCTGTCCGACGAAGTCCACATGCTCGAGGGGCTGGTCCAGAAGCTCCAGCAGCGCTTCGACGAAGGCGCCTCGGCCCCCGTGCCCTTTCCCGACCGGGCGGGAGCGGAGCCCCGGCGGACCGCCGGCCTGTTCGAGACGGTGCGCGAGGCGCTGGCCGAGAACCGCGTCGACCTCTACCTGCAGCCGGTGGTCTCCCTGCCCCAGCGGCGGACGGTCTTCTACGAGAGCTTCTCACGGCTGCGCGACCCTACCGGTCGGGTGATCATGCCCGCTGAGTACCTGACCGTCGCCGAGCCGGCCGGCCTGGTCACGGCGATCGACAACCTGCTGCTTTTCCGCTGCGTCCAGATCGTCCGGCGCCTGGCCAAGCAGGACCGGCGCATCGGCATCTTCTGCAACATCTCCATGGCCAGCCTGGCCGACGAGAGCTTCTTCCCCCAGTTCCTCGACCTGCTCACCGCCAATCGCGACCTCGCGGGCGCGCTGATCTTCGAGGTCGGCCAGGCGGCCTTCGACGCCCGGGGATCTGTGGAAGCGCGCAACATGGGCAAGCTGGCCGAACTGGGCTTCCGGTTCAGCCTCGACAAGGTGGTCGACCTCGACCTCGACCTCCAGGACCTCGCCCGGGCCGACGTCAAGTTCGTGAAGATCGGCTCCCAAGGCCTGCTGGACGAGCTCACCGAAATCGACGGCCGGCTGGTGCTGAAGTCCCTGCCCGACCTCGCCGCCGAGGACTTCGCCCAACTCACCCGCCGCTACGGCATCGAGCTGATCGCCGAGAAGGTGGAGGGCGAGCGCCAGGTGGTGGACATCCTCGAGCTCGACATCGGCTTCGGCCAGGGCCACCTGTTCGGCGAGCCGCGGGCCATCAAGGACCAGGTGCTGGCCGAGGCGGGCCCGCCGCCCGCCATGGCGCCCCGCGCCCTGCAGGCGACGCCGCTCCGCCGGGCCGCCTTCGGCTAGCCTTGGTGATTGACGGGCCCGGCCCTTAGCCGATACCGCCCGGAGCCATGACCTCCCTGACCCTCGCCGACGGCCTCTCCGCGATCGCGGACCGCTACGACGCCCTGCTCTGCGACGTCTGGGGCGTGCTCCACAACGGCCGCGAGAGCTTCCCCGCCGCGCGCGACGCCCTGGCCCGCTTCAAGGCCGAGCGGGGGCCGGTGGTGCTGATCACCAACGCGCCGCGGCCGCATACGCCGATCATCGAACAACTGGCGGGGCTGGGCGTGGGGCCCGAGTGCTTCAGCGAGGTGGTGACGTCCGGCGACGCCACCCGCACCCTGCTCGCCGAGCGGGCGCCCGGGCCATTCTGGAAGATCGGTCCCGACCGGGACTGGCCGCTGTACGAGGGCCTGGGGGTCGACCTCGTCCCGCTCGAGGAGGCGCGCTTCATCTCGTGCACCGGCCCCTTCGACGACGAGAACGAGACCCCCGAGGACTACCGCGAGCGGTTCCTGGGCGCCGTCGCCCGCGGTCTGCCGATGATCTGCGCCAATCCGGACATCGTGGTGCAGCGGGGCGACCAGCTGATCTACTGCGGCGGCGCCCTCGCCCAGCTCTACGAGGCCCTGGGCGGGCAGGTGCTGATGGCGGGCAAGCCGCATCCGGCCATCTATGACCTCGCCCTGCGGAAGGCCGCAGACAGCCTCGCCGGCCCCCTTGAGCGACGGCGGGTGCTGTGCATCGGGGACGGCCTGCCCACCGATATCCGCGGGGCCAACGCCCAGCAGCTCGACGTGCTGTTCGTCGCCAACGGCATCCATGGCGAGGAAACCGTGCGCGACGGGATCGTCGACGTGGCCGCCGCCCGGCGCCTGCTGGCCATCGAGGGGCTGACGGCCACCTGGGCCCTCGCCGACCTTGTCTGGTAAGAACGTCGAAAGCGGAGAGGATCGAGCTTGCAGGGCCTCTATTTCGAAGACCTGTCCGTCGGCCGCTCGGCCGCGATGACCCGCGTGGTGGAGGAGGCCGACATCGTCGCCTTCGCCAAGGTGTCGGGGGACCAGAACCCGGTCCACCTCGACGCCGACTACGCCAAGACCACCAGCTTCGGAGAGCGCATCGCCCACGGCATGCTGTCGGGGGCCTACATCTCGGCCGTGCTCGGTACGAAGCTGCCCGGTCCCGGCGCCATCTACCTGTCCCAGGCCCTGACCTTCCGCCGGCCGGTGCGGATCGGCGACGCCGTCACCGCCCGCGTGACCGTGAAGGCGCTGGACGAGCGCCGCGGCCGGGTGACCCTCGAAACCGTCTGCGAGGTCGACGGACGGGCCGTCGTGGACGGCGAGGCCGTGGTCATCGCCCCCCGCAGGCCGGCATGAAGCGCATCCGGGTCATCCGCGGCTGGAAGCACCTGCCTGACGAGGATCGCGGCGCGGCCCTAGCCATGGGCAGCTTCGATGGGGTCCATCGGGGCCACCAGCAGGTGATCGCCCTGGCCGCTCGGGCCGCGGGCGAGCTGAAGGCGCCGTTGGGCGTCATCACCTTCGATCCGCACCCGCGGGTGTATTTCCGCCCGGACGAGCCGGCCTTCCGCCTGATGAAGACCGACCAGCAGGCCCGCGCCCTGGAGGCGCTCGGGGTCGATGTGCTCTACGTCCTGCCCATGGACGGCGAGGTGGCGGGCATGACCGACCGCGAGTTCGCGACCCAGGTGCTTCACGAGGGCCTGGGCGCCCGGCATGTGGCGGTCGGCTTCGACAACTCGTTCGGCAAGGGCCGCACCGGCAGCCCCGCCACCATGCGCGCCTATGGTGAGGAGATGGGCTTCGGGGTTTCGGTGGCCGAGCCGGTGGGCGCCGCGGAGGGGGAGAAGTTCTCGTCCACCGCCGTCCGTGAGGCCCTGAGGGACGGCCGCCCGGAGGTGGCCGCCGAGATCCTGGGCCGGCCGTTCGCCATAGAAGGCCCCGTGCAGCGCGGACGCCAGCTGGGCCGCAAACTGGGCTTTCCCACCGCCAACGTGGACCTCGGCGACTATGTGACGCCGCGCTTCGGCGTCTACGCCACCCGCACCCGCCTGCCCGACGGCCGCGAGATTCCGGGCGTCGCCAACATCGGCGTGAATCCCACGGTCGAGGGCGTCACCCGGCCCTTGCTCGAGGTCTGGCTCTTCAACTTCGACGAGGACCTCTACGACCAGGTCATCGAGACCGACCTGCTCCGCTTCCTGCGCCCGGAAGAGAAGTTCGACAGCCTGCAGGCGATGACCAAGCAGGTGATGGCGGACGCCGAGGCCGCCCGCGCCCTGCTGATGCCGGAGTTCTAGCCTCCCCGCCTGTCCTCTGTTAGAGCCTCGCCCCATGACTTCGGGTCGGACGAGCCTGCGAATTAACCGCCCGGCGTGACGCCGCCGGACGAGCTCCAGCGCGCGCCGGGTTCACCGCACATCACCGACACCCTGCTGGATTGAGTTATGGCCGACGCCGCCGAGACCACTGGTCGCGATTACCGCGAGACCGTTTTCCTCCCCGAGACCCCGTTCCCCATGCGCGCGGGCCTGCCGCAGAAGGAGCCGCAGATCCTCGCCCGATGGGCCGAGGCCGACCTCTACAAGGCCATGCGGGCCGAGCGGCAGCGCGCCGGCGCGCCGCTGTTCGTGCTGCACGACGGCCCGCCCTACGCCAACGGCGCCATCCATATCGGCCACGCCCTGCAGAAGACCCTGAAGGACTTCGTGGTCCGCTCGCGGTTCCTGCTCGGCTACGACGTCGATTTCGTGCCCGGCTGGGACTGCCACGGCCTGCCCATCGAGTGGAAGATCGAGGAGGAGCTGCGCGCCAAGGGCCGCCGCAAGGACGAGGTCTCCAAGGCCGAGTTCCGGCAGCGTTGCCGTGAGTACGCCGCCCACTGGATCGACGTGCAGCGGGACGGCTTCAAGCGCCTGGGCGTGATCGGCGACTGGGAGAACCGGTACGCCACCATGGACTACGGCTCGGAAGCCGCCATCGTCGCCGAGTTCCACAAGTTCGTGGCCTCGGGCCAGCTGTACCGCGGCTCCAAGCCGGTGATGTGGAGCCCCGTCGAACGCACCGCCCTGGCCGACGCCGAGGTGGAGTACCACGACCATGTCAGCCCGACGATCTGGGTGAAGTTCCCGGTCACCGAGGGCAGCGACGCCGCCCGGGGTGCCTCGGTGGTCATCTGGACCACCACGCCCTGGACCATCCCCGCCAACCGGGCGATCAGCTACAATCCCGACATCGCCTACTCGGTCTATGAGGTCGAGGCGATGGAGGAAGGCCTCGAGTTCGAGCCCTGGGCCAAGCCGGGCGATCGCCTGATCGTGGCCGACAAGCTGGCCGCGGACGTCATGGCCGCCGCCAAGGTCGCCAAGCACCGCCGCGTCGAGGCCGTCGACTGCCAGGGCATGGAGTGCGAGCACCCCCTGGCCAACCTCGACACCTACTACGGCTTCGCCGTGCCGCTGCTGGCGGGCGATCACGTCACCGACGATGCGGGCACCGGCTTCGTGCACACCGCCCCGGGTCATGGCGCCGACGACTATGCCGTCTGGCTCGCCCACGGCCACCGCGAGATCCCGGACACGGTCGATCCCGACGGCGCCTACTATCCGCAGGTGGCCCTGTTCGCGGGGCTGAAGGTGCTGGAGACCGAGGGCAAGAAGGCCGGCAAGTTCGGTCCGGCCAACGGCGCGGTCATGGAGAAGCTGATCGAGGCCGGCCGGCTGCTCGCCCGGGGACGGATGGAGCACAGCTATCCGCATTCCTGGCGCTCGAAGGCCCCGGTGATCTTCCGCAACACGCCCCAGTGGTTCATCCGCATGGACGAGCCGGTGGACACCGAGGCGCTCGGCGGCCGCACCCTTCGCGAGACGGCGCTGGAGGCCATCGAGGCCACCACCTTCTATCCGGCGGCGGGCAAGAACCGCATCCGCGCCATGGTGGAAAGCCGGCCCGACTGGCTGATCAGCCGCCAGCGGGCCTGGGGGGCGCCCCTGGCCATGTTCGTGGACAAGGAAACGGGCCAGCCACTGCACGACCCGGACGTGGACAAGCGGATCATCGACGCCATCCGCGCCGAGGGCGCCGACGCCTGGTTCAATCGCCCCGCCTCCGACTTCCTGGGATCCCACGATCCGGACCGCTACGAGAAGGTCGAGGACATCCTCGATGTGTGGTTCGACAGCGGCTCGACGCACGCCTTCACCCTCGAGAACCGGCCGCACACCCGCTGGCCGGCCGACCTGTACCTGGAAGGCTCGGACCAGCATCGCGGCTGGTTCCAGTCCTCCCTGCTGGAAAGCTCGGGCACCCGGGGCCGCGCGCCCTACGACAGCATCCTCACCCACGGCTTCGTCATGGACGAGAACGGGGAGAAGATGTCCAAGTCCAAGGGCAACGTGGTCGATCCCGCCAAGGTCATCGCCGACAGCGGCGCCGAGATCATCCGCCTGTGGACGGCGATGATCGACTATTCCGACGACTGCCGGATCGGCAAGACCATCCTGCAGACCACCTCAGACGCCTACCGGAAGCTGCGCAACACGGTGCGATATCTGCTGGGCGCCCTGGCGGACTACACCGCCGATGAGGCGGTGGAGCTGGAGGAGATGCCGCCGCTGGAGCGCTTCATCCTGCACCGGCTGTGGGAGCTCGACGGCCAGGTGCGGGCCGCCTACGAAGCCTATGCCTTCCAGGACGTGATCCGGCCGCTGACCGAGTTCTGCCAGAACGAGCTGTCGGCCCTGTTCTTCGACATCCGCCGCGACACCCTCTACTGCGACCGCCCCGACTCCATGACCCGCCGGGCGGCGCGCACCACCATGGATGCGGTGTTCGAACGGCTGACCGCCTGGCTCTCGCCGCTGATCCCCTTCACCATGGAAGAGGCCTGGACCACCCGCTATCCCGACGCGGGGTCCAACTGCCTGCGGCTGATCCCGCAGACGCCGGCCGAGTGGCGCAACGACGCCGAGGCCGCCCGCTGGGCCAAGGTGCAGCAGCTCACCTCGGTGGTCACCGGCGCGCTCGAAGTGGAGCGCCGCGAGAAGCGGATGGGCGCGGCCCTGGAGGCGGCGCCGCGGGTCTATGTGTCCGACCCTGACCTGCTGGCCGCCTTTGACGGCCTGGACCCTGCCGAAGTGTTCCGCACCAGCCAGGCGACCCTGCTGGAAGGCGAAGGCCCGGCAGGCGCCTTCCGCCTGGCCGAAGTCCCGGGCGTGGCCGTGGAGCCGCTGAAGGCGGAGGGTCGCAAGTGCGCCCGATCGTGGAAGATTCTTCCCGAGGTGGGCTCCGACCCGCGCTATCCCGACCTTTCTCCGCGGGACGCCGACGCCGTCGCGGCCTGGGACGCGCAGCACGGCCGAGGCGCCGCATGAGCCGCGTCACGCGCCAAGGGTGGGCAGCCTACGGCGTCGCCGCCGTCCTGGTGGTCGCCGACCAGATCACCAAGATGTGGGCGCTGACCCTGCCCGAGCAGGTGGCGCATCCGGTGGTCTGGCCGCTGCAGTTCACCCGCATCTGGAACAATGGCGTCAGCTTCGGCCTCTTCCAGGCCGGACACGACCTCGTGCGCTGGGGCTTTGTGGTCTTCTCGGTGGGCGTGGCGATCCTGCTGGCGCTGTGGGCGCGGCGAGTGACCCGCTGGCTCCCCGCCATGGGCCTGAGCCTGGTGATGTCAGGGGCGATCGGCAACGCCATCGACCGCGCCCGCTTCGGCGCCGTGGTCGATTTCATCGACGTCAGCCGCATCGGCGTCTTCCCGTGGATCTTCAATATCGCAGACAGCGGCATCACCATCGGCGTGGTCCTGCTGCTGATCGACAGCCTTCGCCGCGAACCGGCTGCAAAGTCCGCGTCGGCGTGACGCCGTTGGCGGATACGCCCGTTTGGTTTATTGCCTTGCGTTCGCGGCCGGGGGCGGCCCAAGGAGCTTGTTCAAGTTGATGAGCGTCAACCGTGTGATCTTCGCCATCGCTGCCCTTTCGGCGGTCGGCCTGGCGGGCTGCCAGTCGACCCAGAAGGCGCTGGGCATGTCCAAGGTGACCCCTGACGAGTTCCGCGTGGTCACCAAGGCGCCTCTGGTGGTGCCGCCCGACTATGCCCTCCGTCCGCCGGCGCCGGGCGAACCGCGCCCGCAGGAACTGCAGCCCGAGAGCGCCGCGCGCAACGCCCTCCTGGGGCAGCGGGAAGCCGAAATGCGTTCCGACGGCGAGAAGCTGCTGGTGGCCAAGGCGGGCGCCGAACGCGCCGACCCGCTGATCCGCTATGTGGTCGACGACGAGTTCGGCGATGTGGCCCACAAGGAAAAGAGCTTCGCCGACAAGGTGATGTTCTGGAAGAAGGGCGACGCCGCCGTTCCGGCTCCGGCCCCTGGCGAGGCCGTCGATGCGAACATCGACCCCAACGCCGAAGCCGAACGCCTCGCCAAGCTGACCGGCGGCAAGCCGATCGTCATCCAGCGCGAAGGCAGCCGCCGCATCAAGCTGCCGGGTCTCTAAGCCCGCGCGTTCCTCCCCTTCGGGGGAGGAGCGATCAGCCCGAGACATCCCCGGCGGGCGTCTTCACCTCCAGGCCCTGGCCGCGCAGACGGTCCAGCACGCCGCCTTGGGCGAGCAGGGGGCGCAGCGGGACCAGGACGATGGCGTGACCCGGCCGCTGGAGCTGGGTCTTGATCGCCGCCGCGGTGTCGGCCTTCATCCGTTCGTCGAGCTGCCGCCCGCCCGGCACCATCGCCAAGCATCGCTCATAGGTGCGCTCATTCTCCAGGGCGCCGGGCACGTTCCCCGCCGCCCAGGCCCGCGCCGCGGCGAGGGTCACGCCCGGCCCCGCCTCGGCCTGCTGCAGCACCTCGTCGAAACAGATCCGCCCGACCTGCGGCGAGGTGCGGATGATGGCGCCCAGCAAGGGTCCCAGGTCATAAGCCTTCTCCACCACCGGCACCCCCTTCTGCCGGGCGAGAAGCTCCACCAGCTTGGCGGGATCGGTGGTGGTGAGATTGGACTTCTCGCGATAGTCCGAGGCGAGTTGCACCCCCGCCGCCAGGGGATTGGACGTGGGGTAGTGCTTGGCCGGATAGCCCAGCCGTTCACGCACCGCGACGAAGCGAGCCCGGGCGGCGGGGTCCAACCGCTCCTCGAACGGCCCGCCTGACCTTAGCCTTAGCAGGTTCAGACCCGATCCCAGTAGGCCGGAAGTCTTGGCGCGGATGTTGGTGAAGGGCAGAACGACGGCGTTCGCGCCCTCCAGCCGGTGCTCGAAGATGCCTCGGTCCCATTCCATGCGCTTGGGCGCCAGCGACGGCACGCCCAGCACATAGACGGTGGTGTCGGCGTCCGAGACACGCCACCAGGCGGGGCCGGGTACGCGGCCCACCACCACCAGTTCGTCGATCAGGGCTTCATCGGGATCGAGCGGGACCTGGCCCGGCGCCACCGCGGGCGGTTGAGCGGTCGGTTGAGCGGGCGGGGGCTGGACGGGCTGTGGCTGGGCGGCCGCGGGAACTGCGATGGCCGCTGAGGCAGCGGCGAGGCAGGCGAGACGATTGAGCGCGCGCATGGGGGACCTCTGGAATCGTACTATGTAGGATGCCCTCGGCGAAATTCTGACATGCCCATCCGCAGACTCCCGCCCGAACTCATCAACCGCATCGCCGCCGGCGAAGTGGTGGAGCGGCCTGCCAGCGCGGTGAAGGAGCTGGTGGAGAACGCCCTGGACGCCGGGGCGGTCCGGGTCGAGGTGCAGGCGGACGGCGGCGGGCTGACCCGGATCCTGGTGGCCGACGACGGGCAGGGCCTGGGGGCGAACGAGCTTCCGGTGGCCGTCGAGCGTCACGCCACGTCCAAGCTCAATCCAGGCGATGACGGGGAATACGACCTGCTGCGCATCGCCACGCTCGGTTTCCGCGGCGAGGCCCTGCCGTCCATCGGTTCGGTGGCGCGGCTCTCCATCACCAGCCGCGCGCGCGGCCAGGCCGACGCCCACGCCATCTTCGTTGAGGGCGGCGCAGTCGGCGCGGTGTCGCCCGCCGCCTTCCCCGGCCCCCATGGCGCCCGGGTGGAGGTGCGAGACCTGTTCTACGCCACCCCGGCGCGGCTCAAGTTCATGAAGTCGGAGCGGGCCGAGGCCCTGGCCATCACCGAGGAGCTGAAGCGGCAGGCGATGGCCCACCATGCCGTCGGCGTAGCCCTGGCTCTCGACGGTCCCCGGCCCCTGCGGCTGCCGGCGGAGAGCGACGACGCCGAAGGCCGGCTCGCCCGCCTCGGCGCGGTGATGGGTCGCGAGTTCTCGGAAAACGCCCTGCTCATCGACCACGAGCGTGAAGGCGTGCGGCTGTCCGGCTATGCGGGCCTGCCCACCTACAACCGCGGCAACGCCGCCCACCAGTACCTGTTCGTCAACGGCCGGCCCGTGCGCGACCGGCTGCTGCAAGGGGCTTTGCGCGGCGCCTATGCCGACTTCCTGGCGCGGGACCGTCATCCCGCCTGCGCTCTCTACGTCGAGCTGGACGCCGGCCTGGTGGACGTCAATGTCCACCCCGCCAAGGCCGAGGTCCGCTTCCGCGACCCGGGGCTGGTCCGAGGTCTGATCGTGGGCGGGCTGCGCCACGCCCTGGCCGCGGCCGGCCACCGGGCCTCCACAACCGTGTCCATGGCCGCGCTCGGGGGCTTCCGGCCGCAGAGCTTGCCGGCCCAGCCGCCAGCGGCCGGGTTCTCGGCTTGGCGCCAGGGGGGGTGGACGCCCACACCTCAGGGTTCAGCCATGGCGGCGGCGGTTCAGGCGATCCCTGGCCTCTCCGAGCTTTCCGCCCGCGCCGAGCCCGATGCCTATGGCGCGCCTCCGGAGCACGAACAGGGACACCTGGCCGAGCCCGGATCCCCCGCGCCGGTGTTCGATCCGGTGGACTATCCGTTGGGCGCGGCCCGGGCCCAGGTGCACGAGACCTATATCGTCGCCCAGACCCGGGACGGCGTGGTGATCGTCGACCAGCACGCCGCCCACGAGCGCCTCGTCTACGAACGCATGAAGGCGGAGATGGCCGAGGGGGGCGTCGCCCGCCAGGCGCTGCTGCTGCCCGAAGTGGTGGAGCTCGATCCCGCCGAGGCGGAGCGGGTGGTGGGCCGCGCCGAGGAACTGGCCGCCCTGGGGCTGGTGGTGGAGCCGTTCGGCCCCGGCGCCGTCCTCGTCCGCGAGGTTCCGGCCCTGCTCGGGGAGACTGACGCCCAGGGGCTGGTCCGCGACATCGCCGACGACCTCGCCGAGAACGGTCAGGCCCTGGCCCTCAAGGAGCGGCTGGAGGAGGTCTGCGGCACCATGGCCTGCCACGGCTCGGTCCGGGCCGGGCGGCGGTTGAGCGCACCGGAAATGAACGCCCTGCTTCGCCAGATGGAGGCCACGCCGCATTCCGGTCAGTGCAACCACGGCCGCCCCACCTATGTGGAGCTGAAGCTGGCCGACATCGAGCGCCTGTTCGGCCGGCGATGAACACCCTGCAGCTGAACCTGCGTCCTGTCTCGCCGGAGCCTGCGCCGTGCAAGGTGTGCGGCGGCGCTTCGCCACTGTTCGGCGTGCTCGACTTCAACCGCTCGTGCCTGGAGGCGCAGGCGCCGCCTCTGCCGCTTGCCGGCGTGCCCGTTTACTATCGCCGTTGCGAGGCCTGCGGCCTGATCTTCACCGACGCGTTCGACGACTGGAGCCAGGCCGAGTTCGAGGCGCACGTCTACAACGACGGCTACATCCAGGTGGACCCGGACTACGCGGAGGCCCGGCCGGTCGGCATGGCCCAGATGATCGCGCGGATTTTCGGCGCCTCGGGGGCGACGCTCCGCGTACTGGACTACGGCGGGGGCAACGGACGCTTCGCTGAAACCCTGCGCGGCCTGGGCTTCGCCTCCGTCACCACCTACGACCCGTTCAGCCCCGCTTTCCGGGCGCGCCCCGAGGGCCGTTTCGATCTCGTCACCTGCTTCGAGACCCTGGAGCACATGCCGGACCCGCAGGCGGGCGCTGCGGACCTGGCCTCGTTCCTCGCTGACGAGGCGCTGCTCTGGATCGGCACCCTCCTGCAGCCGTCCGACATCCTGCGCCAGCGCATGGGCTGGTGGTACATCGGCCCGCGCAACGGCCATGTGACCCTGTTCACCCGGGCCGCCCTGTCGCATCTCTGGACCCCATTGGGCCTCAAGGCGATGTCGGCCGACGACGCCAAGCACGTCGTCTTCCGCAGCGCCCCGCCCGCCTTCGCCCGCCACATCTTCCGGCCCGAGGCGCAACCGGCGGCGCAACCGGCCGGTTAAGGCCAGCGTCACCGATGCGGAGCCGACCATGGAACTCCATCGCGGTCGCCTGATCGACCACCTCCATCTGCGGGTGAAGGACCTCGCGGCGTCCAAGCGCTTCTATCAAGCGTCCATGGACGCGCTGGGCCTGCCCCTTGCGGAGGGCGAGGGCTATTTCTTCTGCGACGAGCTCTGGGTCGACGAAGGGCCGACCGACGCACACAGCCATGCCCACTTCGCCTTCCAGGCCAGGGACGAGGAGACGGTCAGGCGCTGGCACGCCGCGGTGCTGGCCGCCGGAGGCCGCGACAACGGCGCCCCCGGGGTGCGCGACTACCACCCCGGCTACTATGCGGCCTTCGCGTTCGACCCGGACGGCAACAACGTGGAGGCGGTCTACCACGGGCCACACGAGCGCTCGGCCGACAGTGTCGTCGTCAGCTGGTGAGCGGTGAGGCCGACAGGCGCAGGAACCACACCCGCGCCGCTCCATAGTCGCGGTTGTCCAGCAGCTCATAGCCCGGCGCTTCCAGAGGCGGCTCGCCCGCGCCGCGTTCCACCACCGCCATGGCGCCCGGAGCCAGCCAGTTCCCCTCGGCGAGCCGTGCCAGCACCACCTCGGCCAAGCCCTTGCCGTAGGGCGGGTCGAGGAAGGCCAGGTCGAAGGCCGGGCCGTCCGCCCCCGGCCTGACACCCAGCTGCGTGGCGTCTCGCCGGTGCACGCGGGTGCGGCCGAACAGGCCCATGGCGTCGACGTTCTCGCGGATCGCACCGCGGGCCGCCTCGTCGGTCTCCACGAAGAGGCAGAAGGCCGCTCCACGCGACAAGGCCTCGAAGCCCAGGGCCCCGGAGCCTGCGAAGAGGTCGATAACCCGCCGGTCGCGGACACCGTCTGACCAGGGCGCGTGCTCAAGGATATTGAAGATGGCCTGCCGTGCGCGGTCGGATGTGGGACGCGTGCCCTGGCCGGGCGGCGTGGCCAGGGCCTTGCCGCGGAAATCGCCGGAAACGATGCGCATTCTCAGCCCCGCCGCCTCGGCCCCGGTCGACCGGCCGCCGGGCGAGAGGGCGTCGGCCGGCCGGCGGCAGACGCCGTCGCCGGACGGCGGGCCGCAGGTTGCGGCGCCGGGCGCCCGATGGTCTTGCCCTCGATCTTGGCCTGCAGCACGGCCTTGCCGGGCTTCTTCAAATGCCCCTTGGGTTTGGGCTTAGGCTTGGCCCATCCGGCCTTGTATGCCTTCGGAGCCTTTTCCTTCGGCGGCGGGACGAGTTCGGCCTCGCGGCTCTCGGCCTGTGCCCGGCGCGACTTCCGGGCCGGCGAGCGGTACTGCGGCCGGTCGCCCTTCGGCATGTTCTCGGGCGGGATGAAGCCGGCGAGCTGCTCGCGGATCACCCGCGGCCCCACTTCCTCGATCTCGCCGACCCCCAGCGTGCCCAGGGCGAAGGGACCGTAGGACAGGCGGATCAGCCGGTTCACCTTGAGGCCCAGGGCTTCGAGCACGCGCCGAACCTCGCGGTTCTTGCCCTCGTGCAGGGTGACGGTGAGCCACAGGTTGGCGCCCTGGCCACCCTCCCTGGCCTTGTCCACCCGGGCCTCGATCGCCCCGTAGCGCACGCCGTCGACCGTGATGCCGTCCTTCAAGGTGTCCAGCCGCTCCTGAGTGATTCGGCCGTGCGCCCGGGCGCGGTAGCGGCGCACGATGCCCGTCGCCGGCAGCTCCAGGGCCCGCGCCAGCCCGCCGTCGTTGGTGAGCAGCAGCAGCCCTTCGGAGTTGAGGTCGAGACGCCCCACGGAGATCAGCCGCGGCAGGTCCTGCGGCAGGGCCTGGAAGACGGTGGGCCGCCCCTGGGGGTCCTTGTGCGTGGTCACCAGGCCCACGGGCTTGTGGTAGCGGAACACGCGCACCGGCTCCGGCTCGCCCACCACGGCCCCGTCCACGGTGATGATGTCACCGGCCTCGACCTTCACCGCGGGCGTGGTCAGCACCTGGCCGTTGATCGCCACCCGCCCCTCTTCGATCAGGCGCTCAACATCGCGGCGGGAACCGACACCCGAGCGGGCCAACAGTTTGGCGATACGTTCCCCCGTGGCGTCGCCATCGGACAGCTGGGCTTGACCGGAGGGGGCCCGGTCGGTTCGTTGCGGATCGTGGACCATGATTGCCGCACCATGCGCATCGCGCTCGAAGCCGCGCAAGCCGCCGCCGAAGCCGGAGAGACCCCTGTGGGCGCCGCCGTTGTGGATTCGACCACCGGCGAGATCATCGCCGTGGCCGCGAACGCCCCGATCAGCCGCCACGACCCCACCGCCCACGCCGAGGTGCTGGCGCTCCGCGCCGCGGCGGAGAAGCTGGGCAACTACCGCCTGACCGGCCTCACCCTGGTGGTCACCCTGGAGCCCTGCGCCATGTGCGCCGGCGCCATCAGCCACGCCCGGATCGGACGGGTGGTGTTCGGCGCAGAAGACCCCAAGGGCGGCGCCGTCCTGCACGGTCCGCGGTTCTTCGAGCAGCCCACCTGCCACTGGCGGCCGAAAGTTTTCGGCGGAGTGATGGCTGAAGAGAGTTCGGCCATGCTGAAGGCGTTTTTCCGGGCCCGTCGCAAGGGCGCGCGCAGGGAGGCAGAGACGTGATCGCAGGCATCCTGGCCGCCGCCGCCCTGCTGGCGGACGGCTCCAACGAGGTCGCGCAGCTGTCGTGGCTGAGCGGCGCCTGGGTGCAGGAGCGCGACGGCGCCTTCGTGCAGGAGACCTGGCTGGAGCCGCGGGACGGCGTCATGGCAGGCGTCAGCCAGACGAGCCGTCCCGGCCGCAAACCGTTCATCGAGCACATGACCATCGCTCTGGGGCCGGCGGGCGTCACCTTCACCGCCATCATCCAGGGCCAGCCTCCGACAGCCTTCCTGCTGAAGCCGGGGCCGCCCGGCGAGGCCACGTTCGAGAACCCTGAGCACGACTTTCCCCAGCGGGTTTTCTACCGCCGCTGCGGTGACGACCTTTGCGCCGGCATTGAAGGGGTGGTGAATGGCCGGCCCCAGCGGCAGGCCTGGCGCTACATCAGGGTCAGGTGAAGGCCGCCAGCCGCGCGTCCAGCGGGTCGCGGACCTTGGGCCACTCATCCGCCAGGACGGAGAAGATCACCGTGTCACGGATGCGGCCGGTCCAGGTGATCCGATCCTGGCGCAGGATTCCCTCCTGCACCGCCCCGAGCTTGGTCACCGCCGCCCGGCTTCGGGCGTTGAGCGCGTCTACCCGATAAACCACCCGCCGGGCGCCGCACTCGAAGGCCTCGCCCATCATCAGCCGCTTGGCGGAAGGATTGACCGGCCCTCCGCGGACGTCCGGCCGGAAATAGGTGCCGCCCACCTCCAGCACGTGGTGGCCGCGGTCTATGGCGTAGAAGCTGGACAGCCCCACCACCTCGCCGCCCGCAAGCACCGCATAGGCCTGGGTGTCGCCGGCCGCCTGATCGGCGCAGAGCTTCGCCCAGGTCGGCTCGAAATGCTCGTTGGCCCATGAATAGGGATAGAGCTCGGCCCAGATCCGCCGGTCGGCGTTGACCGCCGCCCGCAGGCCCTCGCGATGGGCCTCGCTCATCGGCTCCAGGCGTACGAACCGGTTCTCCAGCGCGCGATGCTTCAGGCGCATGGGCTCGGGTTTGCAGGCATTGTCAGCGATCTCAGCCATGGCGGTCCTGTATGGCGCCGCCGGGCTGTTCCGTTAGCCCAATCGGCGGCTGGGGCGCTCCGGGATATCCGTGGCGGCCACTTTCCGCATCGGCGTCGAAAAAAAATTCACGGGACGACTTGCAACGTCTGCGGGCCGACATACCTGAAAGCGTGCCCATCCTGGGCGTTTCCTCCCTATGAACTTCCCTGGCCGGGTCCTCGTGACCCGGCCTTTTTTTCATCCGAGGAGGAGAGCGGCCGCCTGGGCCAGGTAGACGGCGCCGATGGCGGTGACGATCCAGCGGGTCCAGCGCTTGAAGTCGACGTCGTTCAGCCGCTCCAGGATGCGGCCCCCGAGCGCGGTCCCCGCCATGGAGACCGGAACGGCCACGGCGAAGACCGGCCACGGCGGCAGGCCCGAGGTTGCGTCCGCAGCGATCAGCGGCGCTCCGTAGACGAGGATCTTCGCCAGGTGAGCGAACACCTGGGTGGCCGCCTTGGTGGCGACGATGGCGTGCCGGGTAAGCTGCGTGCGCACGAAGAAGATGTCGAGCAGCGGCCCGGCGACGCCGGCGGTCAGGTTGAGGCCTGTCACCGACAGGCCGGAAAGAAACGCCTGGACGGGGCGGGACGCATCGAGGTTGATCCATCGCCGCGGCAGCCAGGTGAGCCCCGGCACGAGGCCGAGCAGCAGAAAGAGCAGCGGCTTGGACGGGGTGAAAGAGAGGAAGGCGATCGCCACGCCGGCGACGAGAGAGGCCAGGGCGTACCAGCCGACGATGTCCCAGCGCACGTGGCGGCTGTGCAGCACCGCCCGCCAGCCGTTGGCGACAAGCTGCAGCAGGCCGTGAGTGACGAAGGCCGCCTGTACGGGCAGCACCAGGCCAAGCGCGCCCATCAGCAGTAGCCCCCCGGCCATGCCGAAGACCCCGGAGAGGGTCGCCGTGACGAAGGCCGCCGCGACGACGAAGGCGCCGACGAGGAGGTTCATGGAAGGCCGCGGGAAAGCGCCATGTGACGCCGTTCGGTTAAGGCCAGGCTCCAGGAGACGCAAAGAAAAAGGCCCCGGCGCGAACCGGGGCCCTGATCCTGGCGATCCCTATGACGGACCTAGTTGCGGAACACCGCCGACATGGAGCTGTCGTGCGGGCCCTCGCGGAACTGCTGCAGCTCGTTGCGGCCGACCACCATGTGGTGGACCTCGTCCGGACCGTCGGCGATGCGCAGGGTGCGGGTGTTGGCGTACATGCGGGCCAGCGGGGTGTGCTGCGACACGCCGAGAGCGCCGTACATCTGGATCGCTTCGTCGATGATCTGGCAGACCCGCTCGGGGACCATCGCCTTGACCATGTGGATCCAGACGCGGGCCTCGCGGTTGCCCAGCACATCCATCGCCTTGGCCGCCTTCAGCACCATCAGGCGCATGGCCTCGATGTCGATGCGGGCGCGGCTGACCTTCTCGATATTGCCGCCCAGCTGGATGATCGGCTTGCCGAACGCCACCCGGCTCATGCCGCGCGTCACCATGAGGTCCAGGGCCTTTTCGGCCGAACCGATGGCGCGCATGCAGTGGTGGATACGGCCCGGGCCCAGGCGCAGCTGGCTGATCTCGAAGCCGCGGCCTTCGCCGAGCAGGATGTTGGAGGCCGGCACCCGGGCGTTGTTGAACCGGATGTGCATGTGGCCGTGCGGGGCGTCGTAGTCGCCGAACACCTGCTGGCCGCCGATGATCTCCACGCCCTCGCAGGGCAGCGGCACCAGGATCTGGGACTGCTGCAGATGCGGCGGCGCGTTCTCCTCGCCGGTCTTGACCATGGTGATCATGACCTTGCAGCGCGGATCGCCGGCGCCCGAGATGTAATGCTTCTCGCCGTTGATGATGTACTCATCGCCCACGCGCACGGCGCGGGTGTCGATGTTCTTGGCGTCGGAGCTGGCCGTGTTCAGCTCGGTCATGCAGTAGGCCGAGCGGATCTTCCCCTCGAGCAGCGGCTTCAGCCACTTTTCCTTCTGCTCCGGCGTGCCGACACGCTCGAGCACCTCCATGTTGCCGGTGTCCGGCGCGGCGCAGTTCATGATCTCCGACGCCAGCCGGTTCTTGCCGAGCTCCACGGCGATGTAGGCGTAGTCGAGGTTCGACAGGCCCTCGCCGGTCTCGGCGTTCGGCAGGAAGAAATTCCACAGGCCCTGGGCCTTCGCCTTGTCCTTGGCGGCCTCAAGGACTTCCAGCTGGCCGGGCGCGTAGTCCCAGATGTCCGGACGGCCCTCACCCAGGCGGTGGAATTCCTCGGCGGCCGGCTCCACCACCTCTTTGATGAACTGCTTCACCTGGTTGTAGAGCGGCAGCGCCTTGTCCGACATCCGCAGGTCGTTGAGCTCGTCCTGCGGGTTCAGCACGAAGCCGGATTGCGGACGTTCGGCGGGCTTGTTCATCCTGGTCGCTCCCAATCGACGGCCGGCGTCGGCCGGCGATTGGCGCCATTGGACCACGGTCAAACAAGTGTTTCAATCCGGATATGCCCAAGGCCGCACATGGCGGCGCCGCAGGGGGAGCGACGGCGCCTATGGCGTCAGGCTGCGAGAGGCCGGACTAGGCGCAAGGCAAGCACCTGCATGGCCGCCACCCCGAAGGCGCCCGCCGCCTGCAGATGGAGGACGGCCTGACCCGCGGGGTTCGGCGCCACCCAGCCCAGGCGGACGATCAGCACGCTCTCGACGGCCCAGACGAGGTTGAATGCGGCTAGGACCCATACGGCGGCGCGCGGCAGTTGCGGCCGCAGGGCCATCCAGGTCAGCAGGGCGGCATAGCCGACGAGGAACAGGCCTATCCACCGCGTCAAGTCGGGTGACAGCCCGAGGGCTGCGCCGCCCGCGGCGAAGCCCAGGCCAAGAGCGCCGCAGACGGCCGCGTCGAGCCCGATCACGGCGCGCAGGAAGGTCGAGCTTATGGATCTCATGGCGTGGCTCCTCTGGAGGCGGCGCTTGCGGCCGCGGACGTCAGGAGCGTTATCCGTTGGGCTCGGCCGGTCGATTACGTCTCAGGTCATGACGTTCAGGCGACCCGCCGATCCGGCTGGTTCAGCCTGGCCTCGGTCTCGGCCATGTAGTCGCGGGTGATCGGCAGGGCGTCGACGCGCTTGGCCAGCTGCATCTGGAAGACGAAGTGCGCGCGGTGGCGGAACGCCATCTCGGAGACGCCGAGATAGAACTCCCACATTCGGCAGAAGCGTTCGTCCATCATCTCCGCCACCTCGGCGCGGTTGGCGGCGAACCGCTGGCGCCAGGCCTTCAGCGTCTCGGCGTAGTGCAGGCGCAGGATCTCGATGTCGGTGACCAGCAGGCCCGCCCGCTCGACGGCGGGCAGGACCTCCGACAGGGCGGGAATGTAGCCACCCGGGAAGATGTACTTGGCCACCCAGGCGTTGGTGACGTTCGGCCCTTCCGGACGCCCGATCGAGTGGATGAGGGCGACACCATCGTCCTTCAGCAGCCGGGCGATGCCGTCGAAATAGGCCTGATAGTTGGGCCGGCCGACGTGCTCGAACATGCCGACCGAGACGATACGGTCGTATGGCCCCGGCACGTCCCGGTAGTCTGTCAGCGAGAAACGGACGCGGCTGGAGAGACCCCGGGCCTCGGCGCGCTCCTGGGCCAGCGCCAGCTGTTCGGTGGAGAGGGTGACCCCGTGCACCTCCGCCCCGGTCTCCTCAGCCAGGGTCATGGCCATGCCGCCCCAGCCAGACCCGATGTCCAGCACCTGGAGCCCCGGTTTCAGCGCCAGCTTCGCCGCGATGTGGCGCTTTTTGGCCAGCTGCGCCTCCTCCAGGGTCATGTCGGGCCGGGCGAAATAGGCGCAGGAGTACTGCATGTCCTCGTCGAGGAACCGGCGGTACAGCTCGTTCGACAGGTCGTAGTGATGAGCGACGTTGCGGCGCGCAGCTCGACGGTGGTTCTTCTCGCGCCGCCGGTCGCGCAACCAACGCTGGAGCGGCCCCCGCTTCTTGCGCGGCTTGAACTTCGCGTTGGCGCCGATCAGGTCGATGAAGTCGGCCACATCCCCCTGCTCGAGGACTAGGCCACCTTCCACATAGGCCTCGCCGACCCCCAGGCCCGGCTTGGCGGCCATCCGCGCCGCCCACATTGGACTGGTGACCCGCGCAATCAGCGGGGGCCCCGAACCATCGCCAAGTCGCAGAGATCTACCGCCCGGAAGGTGCAGGGTCAGATCGCCCTCGCGCACCGTGTTCTGCAGGAAGGATTGTAAACTCATTCCCTCACCCCACATCCCATGCGGCCGAAGGATATCGGCCGTGCCAAGCCCGACCTAAACATGGGATGGCCTGCAAAAGACGCAAACGACCCGGTCTTGACTCCAGATTGCCGTTTTCCTACCTCGGCCGCGACGTTAGCACTCAGGGGGTCAGACTGCTAACAGCAGTCCCTGGGGCGCCTTCCGTCACCCGAATTCAACCACCACCGTCTCGAACGGAGAAAGATCATCATGGCGTTTCGTCCCCTGGGAGACCGCGTCCTCGTCAAGCGCGTCGAGGAAGAAGAGAAGACCAAGGGCGGGATCATCATCCCCGACACCGCCAAGGAAAAGCCGCAGGAAGGCGAAGTCATCGCCGTGGGCCCCGGCGTCCGCGATGACGACGGCGACTACGTCGCCCTCGACGTGAAGCCCGGCGACCGCATCCTGTTCGGCAAGTGGTCGGGCACCGAGGTGAAGCTCGACGGCCAAGACCTGCTGATCATGAAGGAAAGCGACATCCTGGGCGTGGTCGCCTAAGCGGCGCAACGCACCAGATCGCCTTTCTGAACCCCTCTAGATAGAGAAGAGAACCAACATGGCTGCGAAAGACGTCTATTTCGCTTCCGACGCCCGCGATCGCATGCTGCGCGGCGTCAACATCCTCGCCAACGCGGTGAAGGTCACCCTCGGCCCCAAGGGCCGCAACGTGGTGATCGAAAAGTCCTTCGGCGCCCCGCGCTCGACCAAGGACGGCGTGTCGGTGGCCAAGGAAATCGAGCTGACCGACAAGTTCGAGAACCTGGGCGCCCAGCTCATCCGTGAAGTCGCCTCCAAGACCAACGACAAGGCCGGTGACGGCACCACCACCGCCACCGTCCTGGCCCAGGCGATCGTCGTCGAAGGCCTGAAGTCGGTCGCCGCCGGCATGAACCCGATGGACCTGAAGCGCGGCGTCGACAAGGCGGTCGCCAAGGTCATCGAAGAGATCAAGTCGAACGCCAAGAAGGTCTCGGCCAACAGCGAGATCGCCCAGGTCGGCACCATCTCGGCCAACGGCGACGTTGAAGTGGGCGAGATGATCGCCCGGGCCATGGAAAAGGTCGGCAACGAAGGCGTCATCACGGTCGAAGAGGCGAAGACCGCCGAGACCGAACTCGACGTCGTCGAAGGCATGCAGTTCGACCGCGGCTACCTCTCGCCGTACTTCATCACCAACGCCGAGAAGATGGAAGCCGAGCTCGAGGAGCCGCTGATCCTGCTCTTCGAAAAGAAGCTCTCCTCGCTGCAGCCCCTGCTGCCGGTGCTGGAAGCCGTGGTCCAGTCGGGCCGCCCGCTCCTGATCATCGCTGAAGACGTCGAAGGCGAAGCCCTGGCCACCCTCGTGGTCAACAAGCTGCGCGGCGGCCTGCGCGTCGCGGCCGTCAAGGCTCCGGGCTTCGGCGATCGCCGCAAGGCCATGCTGGAAGACATCGCCATCCTGACCGGCGGCCAGCTGATCTCGGAAGACCTGGGCATCAAGCTCGAGTCGGTGACCCTCGACATGCTTGGCAAGGCCAAGAAGGTCCAGATCACCAAGGACGACACCACGATCGTCGACGGCGCGGGCGACAAGGCCGGCATCGAAGGCCGCGTGGCCCAGATCAAGAAGCAGATCGAGGACACCACCTCGGACTACGACCGCGAGAAGCTGCAAGAGCGTCTGGCCAAGCTGGCCGGCGGCGTGGCGGTGATCCGCGTCGGCGGCGCCACCGAAGTCGAGGTGAAGGAGAAGAAGGACCGCGTCGACGACGCCCTGAACGCGACCCGCGCGGCCGTGGAAGAAGGCATCGTCCCCGGCGGCGGCGTCGCCCTGCTGAAGGCTTCGAAGGTTCTCGACGGCTTCAAGGGTGACAACGACGACCAGGAAGCCGGCGTCGCCATCGTGCGCCGCGCCCTGCAGGCCCCGATCCGTCAGATCGCCGAGAACGCCGGCGTCGAAGGCTCGATCGTGGTCGGCAAGGTGCTGGAGAACGCCTCGGCCACCTTCGGCTTCAACGCGCAGACGGAAGAGTACGTCGACCTCGTGCAGGCCGGCGTCATCGACCCCGCGAAGGTCGTGCGCACCGCCCTGCAGGACGCCGCCTCGGTGGCCGGCCTGCTGATCACGACGGAAGCCGCGATCGTCGAAGCGCCGAAGAAGAACGCGCCGGCCGCTCCGGGCATGCCCGGCGGCATGGGCGACATGGACTTCTAAGTCCGGCGTCCCGCGACTGAAGACGAAGGGCGGAGCCGCAAGGCTCCGCCCTTTTTCTTTGCCGTCTTAACTGACGATGGCGTCGACGGCGGCGTCGTACTCCTCCTGGGCGTCGTCCACCGCCCGCTGAGCCACCTGGCGCTCGGCGTCGGTCGTGACCACGTCCAGCATCTGCTTGGCCTCCTCCAGACGCGCCTCCGCCGCTTTCCAGCGGGCGTATCCCGGATGGTTCTCGATCGACACGGACGGTCTCCTGGATCAACTGCGCGCCATGACCTAACGGCGGGCGGCGCACCTGCTACTCTAAATCGGATCATTGAGGGAGGCTCCGCCCATGGCCGATTCCGCAGGGACGAACGACGAAGTTCTGTATGAGGTGAGCGAGCACATCGCCACGATCACGCTGAACCGCCCCGATCGGATGAACACCATCTCAGGGCCGATGCTCAGTCAGCTGGCCGAGCTGCTGCTCAAGGCGGATCGGGATCGGGATGTCCGGGCCATCATCCTGACGGGGTCGGGCAAAGCCTTCTGCGCCGGCCTCGACCTGCGCGGCGCTGGCCAGGGCAGTCTTGGCCTGGAAGGCGCCTCGACCACCACCAACCTGGACCTGCGCTCGACACCGCCGACGGTGCTGTTCAACCTCGACACCCCGACCATCTGCGCCTTGAACGGCTCGGCCGCGGGCTACGGCCTGGACACGGCGCTGGGTTGCGACATGCGGCTGGTGGCGGATGGCGCCAAACTGGCGGTGGCCTTCACCCGGCGCGGAGTGGTGCCGGAATCCGGCGGCACCTGGCTGCTGCCCCGGCTGATCGGCTGGTCCAAGGCCGCCGAGCTGATCTTCACCGGCCGCACCCTGACCGCCGCCGAGGCCGTCGATTGGGGCCTCGCTTCGAGAGCCGTGCCCGCCGACCAGCTGCAGGCCGAAGCCCGCCGGCTGGCGGGGGAGATCGCCTCCAACGCGCCCCTCGCCGTCCAGGCCGCCAAGCGGATGATGCGGATGGGCCTGTCCGAAGGCTTCGACGAGCACGTGCACCACGTGTTCCTGCAGCTCATGCCGCTGGTGCGGACCGAGGACTTCGGCGAGGCCGTAGCCGCCTTCATGGAGAAGCGGCCGGCTTCATTCAAAGGACGCTGAGCGCCCCTACGCCTCTCGGGTGATCATATTGCCGATCCAGCTCACCACGCCGGTGATGATGGCCGCCAGTATGCCCGCACCCAGCCCTGCCACGTGGAAGCCGGGGAGCATCCAAGCCACCAGGCCGATCATCGCGGCGTTCACCACCAGCAGGAAAAGGCCCAGGGTGACCACGGTCAGCGGAAGGGTCAGGATGAACACCACCGGCCGAACGAAGGCGTTGACGATCCCGAGCAGCAGGGCCGCGACGACCAAGGAGCCGGTATCATCGAACACGACGCCAGGCACGATCACCGAGGCGAGCCACAGTCCAACGGCTGCAAACACCGCGCGAACGAAGAACCTGAGCATGGAACCTCCTTGTCGTCCGGTGACTAGAGCGTCGTTTCGCCAGGCAAACAACCGCGGGCCGTCGCCGCCGTTCCACGCTGCACCCTGGCTCGCAACCCTGGGACGCACCTCAATCCAGGCCTGTACTCCTACACCCTGCGTTGGACCCGCGTTAACCGAAAGGCTATGCTTCGCCGTCGGCACGGCCAAGGCTGTTCGTCGACAGGGGCATTTCGGGGGATAGAAGCGTGGCCTTCACGCGCTGGAAGGTGCTGGACGAGCGTCTGGACTATGTCGCCAGGACGCGCTGGGAAGTGTTGGCCGTGCGCAGCGGCGCCGGCATCGCCGCCGCGCTGCTGACGATCGAGCCGTTCGGCCTCGCGTGGTCCTTGGCTTGGTTCGCCTGCTTCGCCCTGACCGAAGGCGGGACCCGCCTGGTTTCCCTGCCTGCGGTGCGTGGGGGCGCACTGACGCGCGGCCGGCGTCTTGTCTACCTCGTCCTGATGGCGCTCGGCAGCCTCGTCTGGTGCGCCCTGGCGTTGCGGGGCTGGGCCTCGGGCGAGGAGGCGCTCCGGGTCGGAGCCGTGACCGTGCTGGTCACGGTGCTGTTCCACGCCCTCGGCTTCTCCTCGCGCACTCCGGTCGCCTTCCTCGCGATCGGCTTGCCCACCGTCGTGCTCTGGCTGGCGCTTCCGTTGCTGTTCAGCGGCTACCAGGGCGCCGATCTGCGGATCGCCGGCTTCGGCGCCTTCGTGGCCCTCGCCTATGTGCTTGCGACCGCCTGGGCCATGGCGCGCAACGCCGACGCCGTCGCCGACGCCGAGCGCCGCGCGAACGAGGCCAATGTGGCCAAGACCGCCTTCCTGGGCATGGTCAGCCATGAAATCCGCACGCCGATGAACGGCGTCCTCGGCATGGCGCGGGCCCTGCAGACGACCCAGCTGACCCCGCAGCAGCGGGAATACGTCGACACCATCGTGCGATCGGGCGATGCCCTGCTCGAGATCCTCAACGACGTGCTTGACCACACCAAGATCGAGGCCGGCCGAATGGACCTGGAGGTCGCGCCCTTCGATCTTCGCGCGCTCGGCCAGCAGTCGGTGCAGCTGTGGACCGAGGCCGCCACGGCCAAGAACCTCGAACTCGAATACGATGTGGACCCGCAGCTTCCGGCGCATGTCCTGGGCGATGAGACCCGGGTGCGCCAGATCATCCTCAACCTGCTCTCCAATGCCTTGAAGTTCACCGAGCGCGGCCGGGTCACCCTGGCGCTGCGCCGCGAGCCCCTGGCCGACGGCGAGGGCGGCATCGAGATCGTCGTGAGGGATACCGGCGCCGGCATGAACGCCGACCAGGTGTCCCGCCTCTTCCGCCCCTACACCCAGGCCGAGGCCTCCATCGCGCGCAAGTACGGCGGGACCGGCCTTGGCCTTTCCATCTGCCGCACCCTGGCCAACATGATGGGCGGCGACATCGCCGTGGAGTCCGCGCCCGGCAAAGGCTCCACCTTCAGGGTGCGCCTGCCGCTGCCCACCGCCGAGGTGAGGCCAGAGGCGCCCGTCGACGTCGGCGTGGAGCCGGAGGCGATCGCCGTTTCGGCCCTGCCGCCGCTACGCATCCTCGTCACCGACGACAACCCGATCAACCTGGCGGTGGCGCGGGCCCTGCTGGGCTCGGCGGGAGCCTCCATCGAGACGGCCGCCCACGGCCTCGAGGCCCTGGAGCGAGTCCAGACCGACCTCTTCGACCTGGTGCTGATGGATGTCTACATGCCGGGCATGGACGGCATCGAGGTGGTCCGCCGCATCCGCGCCGGTCTCGCCGGGCCGCAGGACGTCCCGGTAATCGCGCTCACCGCCCACGCCGGCCCGGGCGAGGAGGAGCGGCTGCAGGGCCTCGGCTTCGACGCCCTGCACACCAAGCCGATCCGCCAGGCCGAGCTGGTCGCCACGATCATCCGGGTGATGGGCCAGCGCCGCGCCGCGGCGGCGGCCTAGGCCTCGGCGGTTTCCAGCACCGGCACGTGGGGGGAGAGCCGCCCGCCCACCCGGATCGGCTCGATGCGGCGGGCCAGGCCGGTCCGGTCGTCAGTCTCCACATAGACTCCGCAGACAGTGGCCGGCCCCTCGGCGGGCTTGTAGCGACCGCCCGAGATCTTGGTGGTGAACCGCCGGAGCGGCTCTTCCTTCTGGTTGCCGATGACGCTGTCGTAGTCGGCGCAGGCGCCGGCGTCGGTCTGGTAGGCGGTGCCGCCGGGTAGGATCTGGGCGTCGGCGGTCGGGACGTGGGTGTGGGTGCCCACGACCAGGCTGGCCCGCCCGTCGCAGAAGTGGCCCATGGCCATCTTCTCGCTCGTCACCTCGGCGTGGATGTCGATGATCACCGCATCGGCCACGGCCCCCAGCGGGGCCGCCTCCAACTCGCGGTCGACGGCGGCGAAGGGGTCGTCCAGCGGGTCCATGTAGACCCGGCCCAGCAGGTTCACCACCAGCACCCGCCGCCCGCTGGCGGTGTCGAACAGCTGCGCGCCCCGGCCCGGCGCGTGCGCCAGAGGCGGATAGTTGAGGGGACGGATCAGCCGAGGCTCGCGAACGATGTAGGTCAGCGCCTCCTTCTGGTCCCAGGAATGGTTGCCGAGGGTCAGGCAGTCGGCGCCGGCGTCGAACAGCTCGTTGGCCGTGGCCTCGGTGATGCCGAACCCGGCGGCGGCGTTCTCGGCGTTGACCACCACGAAGTCGAGGCCGAGCTGGCGCTTCAGGCCGGGCAGGAAGGTGGCCAGTCCATCGCGCCCCGCGCGGCCGACCACATCTCCGAAAAAGGCGAGTTTCATCAGGTCTCTCTAGCCACCGGGACGAATTCCGTCTCGGTGAGAATGGCGTCCAGCCGCTGGTCGTGCGGCTCCATGGGGATCTCCTCCAGCTCCTGGCCCGCATAGGCCAGGCCCAGGACGAAAACCGGCTTTGCCGCGCGAAGGTTCGAGATGGTCCGGTCGTAATGGCCTGCGCCCTGGCCGAGGCGCCCGCCCCGGCGGTCGAAACCGAGCAGCGGGCAGATCAAAAGGTCCGGCTCCACGGCCTGGCTCCCCACAGGCGGCGCCGGGATGCCGAAGGCGTCCGGCTCCAGGGGCTGGCCCTGGTCCCACAGGCGGAACTCCAAGGCATGTTCCCGGCTGGCGGCGGCCGGCAGCGCGGGGGCCGCGCCCAGATCGGCCAGGCGCCGCATCAGCGGCATGGGGTCGATCTCCGAGCCCTGGGCCACATAGCCGGAGAAGCTCGCGAAGGCCGGCAGGCGGTCCAGCGGCAGGCGCTCGGC
>JAEYNH010000085.1 GCA_023412655.1 Pseudomonadota bacterium
CCGCCCTGTCCCGCCGCCCGCCGCCGCGGGCGAGCTGGAGTTGTTCTGAAGGATGTCCGCCATGACCGCCGCCCCTGACGACCCCGCTGGAGCCCCCCTCCGCGACGTGCTCGCCGCCGCCGCCGGCCTGCTGCGCGATCTGCAGGACCGCTGCGCCGGCCTGCAGGAGGCCCTCGGCCCCGCCGCCGGCGCCGCGCCCCCGGCTTTGCAGGACCTCGACTACGTCACCCAGGGCCTGTCCGGTCTCGCGGACTTCGTGGCCGGCCTCGCCGAGCAGTTGCCGGCCGATCTGACCGCAGACGTCGCCGCCCTGGCGGCCCGCCTGCCCCTGGAGCGGATGGCGGCGGCCCTCAGCCTCGCGCCGGAGCCCGACACCGCCCCTCCGGGCGACCTCGACCTGTTCGACTGATCGTCCCGCTGATTGCCAACCGCCCCGGTCCGTAGCAGACCGGAACCATGAGCACCGGCGCCGCGAGCCAGGACGTCATCGTCATCGGGGCGGGCCACAACGGCCTGACCTGCGCCGCCTATCTCGCGGCGGCGGGCCTGAAGGTCACCGTCCTGGAGCGCCGGGACGTGGTGGGCGGGGCGGCGGTGACCGAGACCTTCCACCCGGGCTTCCGCAATTCCACCGCCAGCTACACGGTCAGCCTGCTCAATCCGAAGGTCATCCGCGACCTGGAGCTGCATCGCCACGGCCTGACGGTGGTGGAGCGCCGGGCGTCCAACTTCCTGCCGTTCGAGGGCGACAGCCTGCTCACCGGCGCCGGCCGCACCAAGGCCGAGGTGGCGCGCTTCTCAGCCCGGGACGCCGAGCGCCTGGACGCCTATGACGAGCGCCTCGAGCGCATCGCCGACGTCCTGCGCGAACTGGTGCTCGAGACCCCGCCCAACCTGGTGGAAGGCGGCCTCGCCGCCGCCGTGCCCGAGCTGCTGAAGTCCGCGAGCCTCGGCCGCCGGCTGTCGAAGCTGGACCTTACGGCCAAGCGCGACCTCCTCGCCCTCTTCGCCCAGTCGGCGGGCGACTGGCTGGACGGCTGGTTCGAGAGCGACCCCATCAAGGCCGTCCTCGGCTTCGACGGCGTGGTCGGCGCCTACGCCAGTCCCTACACGCCGGGCACCGCCTATGTGCTGCTGCACCACGTGTTCGGCGAGGTGAACGGGCGCAAGGGCGCCTGGGGCCACGCCATGGGCGGCATGGGGGCGATCACCCAGGCCATGGCCGCCTGCTGCCGCGGGCGCGGGGTGACCATCCGCACCGGCCAGGCGGTGGCCGAGGTGCTGACCCGAGCCGGTCGCGCCACCGGGGTGGTCACCGAGGCCGGCGAGGTGCTGCACGCCCGGCTGGTGGTCTCCAACCTTCATCCGAAGCTGCTGTTCGCCAAGGTGGACCCGGCCCTGGTCCCGGCCGACTTCGCCGAGCGCCTCGCCCGCTACCGTTCCGGGTCCGGCACCTTCCGCATGAACGTGGCCTTGGCCGAGCTGCCGTGCTTCACCGACCGTCCCGAGCCCGGCGCCCACCACACCGCCGGGATCATCATGGCCCCGACCCTGGCCTACATGGACCGCGCCTATATGGACGCCCGCGCCCACGGCTGGTCGCGCGAGCCCATCGTGGAGATGCTGATCCCCTCCACCCTCGATCCCACCTTGGCGCCCGAGGGCCGCCACGTGGCCAGCCTGTTCTGCCAGCATGTGGCGCCGCAGCTGCCCGGCGGCCGGTCCTGGGACGACCATCGCGAGGAGGTGGCCGACCTGATGATCGCCACGGTGGACCGCCACGCCCCTGGCTTCGCCGCCTCGGTGATCGCCCGCCAGGTGCTCTCGCCCGCCGACCTGGAGCGCACCTTCGGCCTGGTCGGCGGCGACATCATGCACGGACAGCTCAGCCTGGATCAGCTGTTCTCGGCCCGGCCGGTGCTGGGAGCCGGAGACTACCGCACACCCGTCGCCGGCCTCTACCAGTGCGGGGCGGGCACGCACCCCGGCGGCGGCGTCACCGGCGCCCCCGGCCACAACGCCGCGCGGGAAGTGCTGCGGGACGTCCGCCGCCGCCGCGTCTGATCGTGGCCCTAGCGCGCCGCGGCGGCCCGGACCTCGCTGGCCAGGGTCATGGGGTCGAACGGTTTGGCGATCACCGCCACCGCCCCCAGGGCCATCAGCCGCTCGGCCTCCTGCCGCTGGGCCCGGGCGGTGATGAACACCGCCGGCGTGGCCTCGAACGCCGGCCGCTCCCGGATCGCCTGGAGCAGGGTCGGCCCGTCGGTCCCCGGCATCATCACGTCCAGCAGGAACAGGTCCGGCGTCCAGCCGCCCGCCGCCGCCTCGGTGTCGAGCAGGCCGAGGGCCGCCTCGGCCGATCCCGCCGTGCGCACGTCCAGGTCGGGATCCATCTCCAGCGACAGGCACGCCACCTCGCGGATGTCGGGCTCGTCGTCCACGTAGAGGATCTTGAGCGTGCTCATGTCTTCCGGGTCTCCTGGTCGATGGCCGCGTCCATTGCGGCCTGCCGCCGCCGCGAGATGGCGGTCAGCCCCCGCACGGTGCCGATCAGCTGATCCAGCGACGAGCGCGACTTCACCAGCACCGCGTCCACCGCCTCGGTCAGGGCGGCGTTGTCGAAGGCCTGGGCCGAGAACACCACCACCGGGATCGGCCGGCCGGCCTCGTCGGTCAGTTCGGGCAGCAGGTCCAGCCCCGAGCCGTCCGGCAGGCCGACGTCCAGGATCACCAGGGCCGGCCGGGTGGCTTTCAGCTGCTCCCGCGCCGCCGCCAGGCTCTCCGCCGACACCAGCCGGCACCGGCTGCCGAAGGCCTCCACCACCAGCTGCCGCAGGTCCGGGTCGTCGTCCACGTGCAGCACGACCGGCCGCTCCGAGTCGCTCCCCGTGGCCTGCTCCAGGGCCGCCCGCAGGCGGTCCATGTCCACCGGCTTCTCGATCCAGTCCACCAGCCCGAGCTTGGCGCAGGCGGCGTGATCGGCCGGATCGGCCGAGACGATGATCGCCGGCAGCCGCCGCATGGCCGGGTCGGCCCGCAGGCGGCGCAGCAGGTCCAGCCCCGAGCCGTCGGGCAGGCGCAGGTCCAGCAGCAGGGCGTCGAACCGGCCGGGGTCGCTGAGGGCGGCCTGCGCCGCCTTCACAGTCTGGGCCACCTCCACCTGGAAGCCCTGGGCCGCCAGGGCCTCGCTCAGCACCTGGGCCACCCCCGCGTCGTCCTCGCACAGCAGCAGGCGCGCCCCGCCGCCGCCCTGTCCCGTGGGGGCCGGCGCCCGGTACGTGGGCAGCTCGACGATGAAGGTCGCGCCTTCTCCGGGGGGGCTCTCGAACCAGATGCGGCCCCCGTGCCGCTCGACGATCTCCTTGCTGATCGCCAGCCCCAGGCCCGTGCCGCCCTTCTGCCGGGTGTCCGAGGAATCCGCCTGGGCGAAGCGGCCGAAGATGCGGTCGAAGAACTCGGGCGGGATGCCCGGCCCGTCGTCGCGCACCGACAGCCGCACGCGCTGGTCCTCGGCCTGCACCGTCACCTGCACCGCGCTGCCCCGCTTGGAGAACTTGGCCGCGTTGGACAACAGGTTGGTGGCCACCTGGGTCAGCCGGTCGGCGTCGCCGTTCACCAGGACCGCCTCGTCTGGCGCCGTCACCTCGAAGGTCACCCCGGTCTCGGTGGACAGGCCCGCCAGGCTCAGGGCCGTGCGCTGGGTCAGTTCGGCCAGGTCCAGCGGCTGCAGGCTCAGGGACAGCTTGCCGGAATCGATCTTCTCCATGTCGAGGATGTCGTTGATCAGCCGCACCAGGCGGCGGCTGTTGCTCTCGGCGATGCCGATCAGCCGGGCCGCCCGCTCCGGCAGCGCCCCCGCCGCCCCGCCGGCCAGCAGGCCCAGCGACCCCGCAATCGAGGTCAGCGGCGTGCGCAGTTCGTGGCTGACCGTGGAGACGAACTCCGACTTGGCCAGCTCCGCCCGCCGGCGCTCGCTGCAGTCGCGGATCACCGCCACGGCGTGGGTCCCGTCGGGCTGGACCATCTCGCCGAAGTTGATGTCCACCGGGAACGTCGAGCCGTCCTTGCGGCGCGCCTCCAGCTCGCAGGCCGATCCCACACCCGCCTGCTCGTCGCGCCGCAGCCGCTCCAGGAACAGTTCGTCCCCGCCCACTGCCTCGGGCACCAGCACCGAGATGTCCCGGCCGGTGAGCTCCTCGGCCGAATAGCCGAACATGGCCTCGGCCGCCTTGTTCATCGTCTCGACCCCGCCGCTGGGATTGAAGGTGACGATGGCGTCCATGGCGGCGTCGAAGATGGCGTTTCGCCGCTCGGCCTCGGCCCGGATGCGCCGGATCAGGGCCGTGCGCATGATGGTGTAGCGCAGGGCGATGATGGCCCCGAGCAGGATGGAGACGATCACCAGACCAAAGCTCAGGGTGGCGACGCGCCGGGCCTTGTTCGCGCCGTCCGCCACCGCGTTCAGCTGCGCCGCCAGGTTGCGGGCCTCGGTGCGGGTGATCTCGTCGGTGCGGCCGCGCAGGGTCTCCATCACCCGCTCGCCTTCGCCCGTGGCCACCAGCTGGTTGGCCGCCGCCGCCCCTGCCGTGTCGTGGACCCGCAGGGCCCCGTCCATCAGCTCGAACCGTCGCTCGGTCAGGCCGCGCACCACCTGCAGCCGCTCCCGCTGGCGCGGCTGGTCGGCGAAGGTCAGCTCCAGCTGGGCCAGCCGTTCGTCCAGAGTCTCGGCCGCCACCCGGTAACGGCGCAGGAAGCTCGGGTCGCCCGACAGCAGATAGCCCCGGTGGCTGGCCTCGGCGTCCTTCAGGATCAGGGCGAAGTCCTGGATCGCCGTGCGCCGCTCGGCCGAGCGCAGGACCGCGGCCAGGGCGGCGTTCTCCTGCCGCTGCTCGGCCACATTGGCGCGCCAAGCCACGGCCACAAGGGTCGGCACAACCAGGAGGACCGCCGCCGCGCACAGCCAGAACAGCAGGTCCTGGGACAGACGGCGGCGAAGGGTGTCCACGAGGCTGCGGATCATGACGGCTCCCGACCTGCGTCCGCACAGGCGGGGCGAACGCTGAAACAGTACAGGCGGTTAGCGCAGGCTCCAGGCGGCGTCCAACTGCGGCGCAACTTGCCTTTGTTTAGGATCGGGGCGGCAAGGAAATCCCGCCTTGCGCCGTGCTTTGCCCTGTTGTCTACCTCGGATAGCTGAACTCGAAGCAATCCGGTTCCGTTTGCAGGCCGTGCGCTTCAGCCAAAAAACACCGAAAGGTCCCCTTGAGGGGCCGAATTCGAGGACCGCCCTTGACCACCCTGCCTCTGCCGCCCGTTGCGGCCTCCGCCCTCGACCTGATCGGGCGAACCCCGATGGTCGAGCTTTCCGGCTTCGACACCGGACCCTGCCGCCTGTTCGTGAAGCTTGAGAACGCCAATCCCGGCGGCTCCATCAAGGATCGCATCGCCCGTTCGATGATCGAGGCGGCCGAGAACGACGGCCGGCTGAAGCCGGGCGGGACCATCGTCGAGGCCACCGCCGGCAACACCGGCCTGGGCTTGGCGCAGGTGGGCCTCCTAAAGGGCTACAAGCTCTTGCTGGTGGTCCCCGACAAGATGGCCCGCGAGAAGATCCAGCACCTGCGCGCCATGGGCGTGGACGTGCGCATCACCCGCTCGGACGTGGGCAAGGGCCATCCCGAATACTACCAGGACATGGCCCAGGCGATCGCGGCCAAGCTCAACAACGCGGTCTACATCAACCAGTTCGAGAACCCGGCGAACCCGCTGGCCCACGAGACCACCACCGGCCCCGAGATCCTCGAGCAGATGGACGGGGACCTGGACGCGGTGGTGGTCGGCGTCGGCTCGGGCGGCACGCTCACCGGCCTGGGCCGCTTCTTCGCCAAGGCCTCCCCGAAGACCCGCATGGTGCTGGCCGACCCGGTGGGCTCGATCCTCGCGCCCCTGGTGAACGAGGGGAAGCACGTGGAAGCCGGATCCTGGATCGTCGAGGGCATCGGCGAGGACTTCGTGCCCGACAACTGCGACCTGTCGCTGGTGGAGAAGGCCTACGCCATCTCCGACCAGGAGAGCGTCGCCACGGCCCGTGAGCTGCTGATGAAGGCCGGCATCCTGGCCGGCTCGTCGTCCGGCACCCTGCTGGCCGCCGCCCTGCGCTACTGCCGCGAGCAGACCCAGCCCAAGCGGGTGGTCACCCTCGTCTGCGACACAGGCTCGCGCTACCTGTCCAAGATGTACAACGACAGCTGGGTGGCCGAGCAGGGCCTCGCCGACCGCAAACTGCACGGCGACCTGCGCGACCTGATCGCCCGCACCGAGGGCGATGCGGTCACCGTGGGTCCCGACGACACCCTGCTCACCGCCTACAACCGCATGCGCCAGGCCGACGTCAGCCAGTTGCCGGTGATGGACGACGGCCGGCTCATCGGCCTCATCGACGAGAGCGACCTGCTGGAGGCCGTTGAGCGCCGGGACGCCGACGGCCGCTTCAAGCAGCCGGTGTCCACCGCCATGACCGCCAAGCTGGTCACCCTGCAGGCGAGCCAGCCCCTGGACGACCTGCTGCCCATCTTCGAGATGGACCAGGTGGCCATCGTCATGGACGGGAAGGACTTCCTGGGGCTCATCACCCGCATCGACCTGATCAACTACCTGAGGCGCACGGCGTGACCGAACATACGGGAAAGAACCGGCTGGACTTCGCCACCCGCACCATCCACGGCGGGCAGCAGCATGACCCCACCACCGGGGCGGTGATGCCGCCGATCTACGCCACCTCCACCTACGCCCAGTCCTCGCCGGGCGTGCACACCGGCTTCGAATACTCCCGCAGCCAGAACCCCACCCGCTTTGCCCTGGAGCGGGGCCTCGCGGACCTGGAGAGCGGGACCAAGGGCTATGCCTTCGCCTCGGGCCTGGCGGCGATCTCCACCCTGCTGGAGTCGCTCAGCCCCGGCGACCATGTGATCTCGTCGGAAGACCTCTATGGCGGCAGCTTCCGCCTGTTCGACAAGGTCAAGCAGCGTTCGGCCGGCCTGACCTTCTCCTACGTGGACCTCGCCGACCTCTCCGCCATCGAGGCGGCCATCACCCCGAAGACGCGGATGATCTGGGTGGAGACGCCCACCAATCCGCTGCTGCGCCTGGCGGACCTGGAGGCCATCGCCGACCTGTGCCGGCGCCGCGGCCTGATCGCCGCCGCCGACAACACCTTCGCGAGCCCCTACATCCAGCGCCCGCTGGAGCTGGGCTTCGACGTGGTCATGCACTCCACCACCAAGTACCTGGGCGGCCACTCCGACGTGGTCGGCGGGGCCCTGGTGGTGGGCGACAACGCCGAGCTGCGCGACCAGATCACCTTCCTGCAGAACGCCGTGGGCGCGGTGGCCTCGCCCTTCGACAGCTTCCTGACCCTCAGGGGCATGAAGACCCTGGCCCTGCGCATGGAGCGCCACTGCGAGAACGGCCTGGCCATCGCCCGCTGGCTGGAGACCCGCCCGGACGTGAAGCGGGTGATCTATCCCGGCCTGGAAAGCCATCCCCAGCACGAGCTCGCCCGGCGGCAGATGAACGGCTTCGGCGGCATGATCACCGCCGTCCTCGACCGCGACCTCGACGGCACGCGCCGGATGCTGGAGCGCACCCGCCTCTTCACCCTGGCCGAGAGCCTGGGCGGAGTGGAAAGCCTCATCGAGCACCCGGCGATCATGACCCACGCCTCGATCCCGGCCGAAACCCGCGCCCGTATCGGCATCGAAGACGGCCTGATCCGCCTCTCGGTGGGCGTCGAGTCCGCCGCCGACCTCATCGCCGACCTGGAACAGGCGCTCGCCGCCTAGGCAGATGCTCCCCCACCGGGGGAGCTGTCGCGAAGCGACTGAGGGGGGCCCCGGGCCCGAAGGCCGGCGACAACCCCCTCCCACCCTCGGGCCACCTCCCCCTATGGGGGAGCATCCCGCGCCTACAGGAACAGCTCCGCCGCCGCGTCGACGATGGCGTCCACGTCCAGCCGGTAGTGGCGGTAGAGGTCGGGCAGGTCGCCCACCTGGCCGAAGCTGTCGAGGCCCAGGGCGCTGACCCGCATGCCCCGCACCCCGCCTAGCCACGACAGGGTCGCCGGCGATCCGTCCACCACGGTCACGAGCCCCGCGCCGGGCGCCAGGTCCTCCAGCAGGGTCTCGGCATGGCTCCGGCGCGTCTCGCCCCGGGTCCAGCGGCCGCGCCGGGCCGCCATCCAGTCCCGGTGCAGCAGCCCCGGCGAGACCACGTTCAGCACCCCCAGGCCCGGCAGGTCCTCGGCGAGCTGCTCCGCCGCCGCCAGCACCTCGGGCGCCACCGCCCCGCAGAAGACGATGGCCGCCTCCGAGCCGGGCTGCGGCCGCTTCAGCCAGTAGGCGCCCTTGAGGGCGTCGGCCTTCCAGGCCTCGTCCGAGCGCTCGACCTGCCTCAGGCTGCGCGTCGTGAGCCGCAGGTAGACCGAGCCGCCGTCCGGCGCCTGCATGTGCTCGAACGACCAGCGCATCACCAGGGCCAGCTCGTCCACGAAGGCCGGCTCGAAATAGGTCAGGCCCGGCTGGCCGATGCCGATCAGCGGCGTGTAGATCGACTGGTGCGCCCCGCCCTCCGGCCCCAGCGTCAGGCCCGACGGGGTGGCCACCAGCATGAAGCGGGCATCCTGGTAGCAGGCATAGTTCAGGGCATCGAGGCCGCGGCTGATGAACGGGTCGTAGACCGTCCCGATGGGCAGCAGCCGCTCGCCCCACAGCGGCGCCGACAGGCCCAGCGCCGCCAGGTTCAGGAACAGGTTGTGCTCGGCGATGCCCAGTTCCACGTGCTGGCCGGCGTGGCCGCCCGCCCACTTCTGGGCCGAGGGGATCTTGGCGTCCCGGAACACGTCGGCGGTCTCGCGCCGGCGGAACAGGCCCCGCTGGTTCACGAAGGCGCCGAGGTTGGTGGAGACGGTGACGTCCGGGCTGGTGGTGACGATCCGGTCGGCCAGGGGCGTCCCGGCTTTGGCCAGCTCCAGCAGGATGCGGCCGAAGGCGGCCTGGGTCGACTGTTCGGCGCCGTCCGGCACGGGGAACTCGGCCTCGCCGGGAACCGGCACCGGCTCGGCGGCCGGGCGCCGCTCGGCGTCCTGGGCGAACGGGACCTGGGTGACGAAGGTCTGCAGCGCCCGGGCCTCCTCTTCGGAGAGGCCCGCATAGGGCTCCCACTCGGCGCCGGCGGGCACCCCCAGGCTGTCGCGCAGGGCCTCCACCTGAGCGGGGGTCATCAGGCCGGCGTGGTTGTCCTTGTGCCCCTGCAGCGGCAGGCCGAAGCCCTTCACCGTATAGGCGATGAACAGGGTCGGGGTGTCATCCCGGGCGGCGGCGTCGAAGGCCTCGGTCAGGGTTTCCAGGCAATGGCCGCCCAGGCCGATCATCAGCTGGTGCAGCTCGGCGTCGCTGAAGCTCTGCAGCAGCGCCGGCACGCCCTTCTGCCGGCCCAGGTCCCGCATCAGCCGCTGCCGCCAGGCGGCCCCGCCCTGGTAGGTGAGGGCGGCGTACTCGGCGTTGGAGCAGGCCTCGATCCAGTCGCGCAGGGCCGCCCCGCCCGGGCGGGCGAAGGCCTTCTCCTGGGCCTTGCCCCACTTCAGGGTCACCACGCGCCAGCCGGCGGTCTCGAAGATGTCGTCGAACCGGTCGAACATGCGGTCGGCGGTGGTCGCGTCCAGGCTCTGGCGGTTGTAGTCGACGATCCACCAGCAGTTCCGGATGTCGTGCTTGTAGGCCTCGATCAGGCACTCGTAGATGTTGCCCTCGTCGAGCTCGGCGTCGCCCAGGGTGGCCACCATCCGGCCCTCCCGCTTCGGGTCCAGCCAGCCGTGGGCCTTCAGATAATCCTGGGTCAGGGAGGCGAAGGCGGTGATGGCCACGCCCAGGCCCACCGAGCCGGTGGAGAAGTCGACGTCGTCCTTGTCCTTGGTCCGCGACGGATAGGACTGCGCCCCGCCGAAGCTGCGGAAGTTCTCCAGCTGCTCCCGGGTCTGGCGTCCCATCAGGTACTGTGCGGCGTGGAACACCGGGCTCGCATGCGGCTTCACCGCCACCCGGTCCCGGGGGCGTAGGGCGTGGAAGTAGAGCGCCGTCAGGATGGTGGTCATCGAGGCGCACGAGGCCTGGTGCCCGCCCACCTTCAACCCGTCCCGGCTTTCGCGCAGGTGGTTGGCGTTGTGGATCGTCCAGGTGGCCAGCCAGCGCAGCCGCTCGTCGATGCGGCGCAGGCGCTCGAGGTCGGCGCGGCTCCCCAGGTTGTGACCGGCGGCGGGGATCGACTGGGCGCGGGGCATGGAATGTTCCGGCGTCTGCGTCGGCGAGGCGCGTTCGTGCGCCCGGCCTGTGATCTCAGGGAAGGTTCGCTCCCTGTCTAGCAGGTTTGGCGGGCCAAGGTCAGTCGCTCCGACGCCGCGCGGCAGGGGTCGAAAGGCCGGTATGCCGCAGTTGACCGAGCCTGCGCCTTGCGGCTTGTTGCTTTCTGGAGAACGCCGGCAGAGCGCGACCCAAGGAGGAAGACGATGGCCCAAGCGTCCACGGCGACCGACCGCCTGCCCATGAAGACGAAGCTCGCCTTCGGGCTGGGCGGGGCCGCCGAGATGGTCACGCTCTACTCGGTCTCCAGCTTCGCCCTTCTGTTCTACAGCCAGGTCCTCGGCGTCGACGCCCACCTCGTGGGCCTGGCCATCTCGGCCAGCCTGGTGCTGGACGCCTTCTCAGACCCGATCGTCGGCTCGATTTCGGACCGCACCCGCTCGCGCTGGGGCCGACGTCACCCCTATCTCTTCGCCTCGGCCCTGCCGGTGGCGGTGACGGGCTGGGCGATCTTCTCGCCGCCTGCCGGGCTCGGCCAGACCGGCCTGCTCATCTGGCTCGCCCTGGCGGTCATCCTGATGCGCCAGGCCATGACCTTCTTCTACGTGCCGCACCTGGCCCTCGGCGGCGAGCTGTCGCCCAACTACACCGAGCGCTCCAAGGTCATGGCCTACTACAGCTTCTTCAACTGGGCCGGTGGCTCGCTCACCTTCGTGGGCGCCACCCTGCTGTTCTTCCAGGCGACTCCGGAATATCCCCGGGGCCTGCTGAACCCCGAGCCCTGGCCGCGCTACGCCCTGGCCATCGGCCTGGTGACCTTCGCGGCGATGTTCGCCTCGGCCTGGTTCACCCGCGACCGCATCCCCTACCTGCCCAAGGCCACCGCCACCGGCCGCACCATCAGCGTGAGCGGCTTCGTCGGCGACTTCCGCAAGGCCCTCACCAACATCAATTACGTCTGGCTGCTGGTGGCCTACTTCTTCGTCGCCCTGATGATCGGCATGCGCGAGGGCATGCGCATGTACGTCAACACCTACTACTGGGACCTGTCGTCCAAGGAGCTCTCGCTCTTCGTGTTCGGCAGCCTGGCGGGCTACCTGACGGCCTTCATCTTCGCCCCGCGCCTGCACGGCCGCATCGACAAGAAGAAGACCCTGATGCTCGCGGCCCTGGTCTATGCCGTGGTCCCGCCGATCCCCCTGGTCCTGGGCCTGATGGGGATCGTCTCGCCGGCGACGCCGGGGCTGATCCCCATGCTCATCGCCTTCGCGGCCGTCCAGTACGCGGCCATCAGCATCCTGCAGATCAGCGCCATGTCCGCCCTGGCCGACATCGCCGACGAGAACGAGCTGAGGTACGGCGTGCGGCAGGAGGGCATCCTCTATTCCACCCGCAACATGGCCGGGAAGATCGACTTGGCCGTCGGCACCGCCGTGGCCGGTATCGTGATCACCCTGATCGGCTTCCCGAAACAGGCCCGCAGCATCGCCGACGTGCCGCCCGAGGTGCTGTTCAACCTGGCCCTCTGGGACAGCGTCCTGGCGGCCATCCCGGGCGTCATCGCCGTCTTCTTCTACGGCCTCTACGGCATCAACCGGCGCAGCTACGAGACCACCCGGGCGGCCCTGGAAGCCCGCCGCGCGGCCACCTCGCCGCCGGCTGCGACCCCGCCCGCCGGCTCAGCCCTGCCGGGCGCGGCCCCGGCC
>JAEYNH010000101.1 GCA_023412655.1 Pseudomonadota bacterium
ACGCCCTGGTCGAGGAGGGCATGATCGCGCCCGAGGACCTGTCGCTGTTCCGCTTCGCCGAAACCGCCGAGGCGGTATGGGACGGGCTGGTGGCGGGCGGCCTCAAGCCCTATGGCGAGCGCGGCTCTTGGGTCGCCGCCCGCGATCAGCGGCTGGAATAGGGCTCCGCGAAAGCCCACAGCTTCGCCGCCGCGAAGGTGGCCGTGGGCGTCACCACCGCCACCACCGCCAGGCCCGCCGCGAACGGCCAGCCCGCCTGCTCCACCAGCAGCCATGTAAGGCCCTGGGTCACGCCCAGGCCGAACAGGGAGACGGCCAGGAAGCGCAGGAACTGCCCGCCCTTCATCGCCGGCCATCGGAAGGTGAGCCGCGCATTGCCCAGGTACGAGACCCCGACGGCGCACAGATAGGCCAGGAAGTTGGCGCTGAGCGGCGCCAGCCCCAGCAAGGCGCGGAAGGCGAGGGCGGCCGCCACATGGGTGGCGGTGGCGGCGGCGCCTACCGCCAGGAACACCGCCGCCTGCCGCGCCAGTGGCCTCACGCCGGCTTCTCCGCCGTCGCCAGGATCGAGACGCCGAAGGGAAGGTCCGTCGCGGCGAGCAGGCCGCGCTCGGCGGCGAACACCGCGGCCAGCAGGCGGTTCGCCGCCGGCGGGGGCAGGGCCTCGTCGTCGCCGCCCTGGCGTTTCAGGGCGGTCCCGGCCAGGCGGACCGCGGCGATCGGCGGAAACAGCAGGGTGTTGAAGTGGGTCACCCGCCGCACCCTTAAGCCCGCATCCTCGATCAGCCGCCGGATCTGCCCCCGCACATAGCGGCGCTTGTGATGGTGCGCCGTGTCGTGGGCGCTCCACATCCAGGCGTAGGCGGGCACGGTGATCACCAGCCGCCCGCCCGCCCTGAGCTGGCCGGCGATCGCCGCCACGGCGCCGGCGTCGTCCTCCACATGCTCCACCACGTCGAAGGCGCAGGCCAGGTCAAAGGGGGCGCCGAAGTCCGGCAGGCCGCCTGGCAGCCAGCCGTCCCGCACATCGGCCAGGCCCCGGGCTGCGGCGTAGTCGCGGGACGGCCCGTCGGGCTCGATGGCGCTGACCGCTCCGAACCGGCTGAGCATGGCCAGATTGCCGCCGGAGCCGCAGCCCACCTCCAGCACCCGCGCCTGCGGCGGCAGATCCAGGCGGCCGATCTCCGCGCCCAGCACCGCCCGGCGGCCCGCGAACCACCAGTGGTCCTGCTCGATCTCGCGCAGCCGGTCGTAGATGACCCGTTCCACTAGGCCGCGTTCCCTTCGCCGTCGCCGAAGCCGATGCGCTCCCGCACCAGGTAGGGCGGCCGCTGCTTCACCTCCTGGTACATCCGGCCGACGTACTCCCCGAGCACGCCGAGCGCGATCATCTGCAGGGCGAAGGCGAACAGGATCACCACCATCAGCGAGGCGTAGCCCGGAACGTCCCGGCCGATCACCAGCACCCGCACCACCACGGCCAGGGCGCCGGCCAGGGCCGCCCGGGCGGCCCCGACCCCCACCCCGGTCCAAACTCGCAAGGGCGCGGTGGTGAAGGCGGTGAGGCCGTCGAGGGCGAAGCGGAACAGCTTGCGGTAGCCCCAGCTGGAGGCACCCGCCACCCTCGGCGGGCGGACATAGGGCACCCCCACTTGGCGGAACCCCACCCAGGCGAACAGGCCCTTCATGAAGCGGTTGCGCTCGGGCAGCGCCTTCAGGGCCTCAACCACCGTCCGGTCCATCAGCCGGAAGTCGCCGGCGTTCTCCGGGATCGGGTAGTCCGAGAGCCGGTTGAACATGCCGTAGAACGTCGCGGCGGTGCGGCGTTTGCCGAAGCTGTCCGAGCTGCGGTCGGTGCGAACGCCATAGACCACGTCATAGCCCTGCTCCCACAGTCGCAGGAACTCGGCGATCAGCTCCGGCGGGTCCTGCAGGTCGGCGTCCAGCGGGACCACCAGGTCGCCGGTGGCCGCTTCGAGGCCGGCGGTCAGCGCGGCTTCCTTGCCGAAGTTGCGGCTCAGGGCCACCACCCGCACACGCCGGTCCGCCGCCGCCAGCTTCCGGAGGGCGGCCAGGGTGCCGTCCCGGCTGCCGTCGTCGACGCAGATGATCTCCACCCCGACGCCGAGCCCCGCCGTGGCGGCGGTCAGCCGTTCGAACAGGGCGGGCAGGCAGGTCTCCTCGTCGTGCATGGGGATGACGAGCGACAGCGTCCGCCCCGTCCGGCTGCGTCCCTGGCTCATCGCCGCCGCCCTCCGTTCCGCGGGCGGCGCCCGGTCCGCGGGGCGTCGGCCGTCCGGCTGCGGGGGCCCTCGACCAGCATGGCCGCACCCGCGGCGATGATGAAGGCGCAGAACACGTTGGAGGGGAAGACGTAGCGGGCGTCCGCCGCCGGCCCGATCAGGAACAGCAGGGCGATGTTGGCGAAGGCGCCGCCGGTGATCGCCGCCACCAGGGCCGTGCGGGGATCGCGCCTCAACGCCAGAAGCGCGCAGACCGCCAGGGCCAGGGCGTAGAGCAGCGCCGGCCGGCGCCAGAGGGCCGGGGCGTTGCGTTCCACATAGGCGGTGACTTTAGCCGACAGCGCCGGCCGCGCCAGCTCCAGGCCGTACGGGTTCGGATCGATGCCCGGATGGGTGGGATAGAAGACGCCGCGCTCGGCCAGGCCCAGCTGCTCGACCATCACCATCCGGCGGTGGTCGAGATAGCAGCCGAGATGGCGCGGGATCACCTCGCGCCAGGCGGCCTGCACCGTCCCGCCCCCGTCGGTGGGCAGGATCGGCGGGGGATCCGACACCGGACGGTGCGCGCGCTGCACATGGCGGGGGTCATAGGCCTTCCGGATCTGGTCCGGCGTGATCGCCCATCCGGCCGTTACCGCGCTCGGCAGGAAGTTGCGGTCCTCGCACGCCGACACGCCCAGCAGGTCGAACATCTGGATCTGGGCCAGGGTGCTGCTGTGGGGCAGGCGCTTGAAGTCGGGCAGGCGCCATTGGGTCGAGGCCCAGGCCAGCCCCACGGCCAGGATCAGCAGCAGGGCGGTGAAGGCGCGCAGGCGGTGGCTGGCCCCGGGGGCGAGCAGCGGGCGCCACACCATGGCCGGGACGATCAGGGCGAACAGCGGGAAGGCGTTGTACCGCAGCGAGACGGCGACCCCCAGGGCCAGGGCCGCAGGCGCCAGGATCGTCGGCCGCTGCTGCCGCGAGGCCAGCAGCCACAGCGCCACGCTCGCCAGGGCGAAGGCGCCCACGGTCACGTCGCGCCACTGGACCATGGCCACGCCCAGCATCGGGGGTACGACCACGAAGGCCGCGGCGAACCCCGCCATTGCCGCCAGCGCCAGGATGCGGCTGCGAAGGACGAGCCCCACGGCCAGGGCGGCGGCGAAGAGCAGCAGGAAGGTCTGGCCCACGAACAACCCGCCGGGTCCCAGCCCCAGCCTGCGGCTGAGCCAGAACAGGTAGCTGTGCATCGGCGGCCAGGTCATGTGCTCGATGCCCTCGATCGAGCGGGACCAGGCGTAGAGGCTGTCGTAGCTCATGTGCCCCGGCCAGGCGGGGAAGCAGATCAGCGCGGTGGCGAGGGCGGCGTAGGCGAGGCTCGTCAGCCACAGCGGCCGGCCGGGCGCGGCGAGGGGGGCGGCCCCGGCCCTGGGGGCGGACGCGGCCCGCCGGCTCAAAGCCTGATCCGGCCCAGCAGGCAGGCCCGGCCGTCGGCCAGGACGCCGTAGACCTCCACCGGCCCCTCCGTGCGGGTGGTCAGCGCCCACCAGCCGGTGGCGCCCGAGGTGACATCAGAGCGCGCCGCCGGCACGTCCGGCCGGGCGAGGCCGCTCTCGCCGGCGCCCACCACCAGGCCGTCGGGATCGGTGATCAGCACGCCGGCGACGGGGGCGCGGCCGATCCCGTCCCATCCCCAGCCGAGGAGGCGCGAGCCCGGCCGAGGGCCGCGATAGCGGATCTCCACCTGCTCGGCCATGCCGGCGCAGGCCTCGTCAGGGGCCAGGACATGGCCTTGCGACAGGGGCCGTCCGACAAACGGCTGGGACCAGGCCGGCGGGTCGGGCAGGGGCTCCCGGGTGGCCATCCACTCGGGCTGGCCGCAGCCGGCGAGGGCGGCGAGCGCCAGTCCGGCCAGCGCCGCCTTGTTCAAGGAACGGCCGCCAGCAGGCATGTGCAATCCGTTTCCCAGACCATCCGGCCGCAACTTACGCCGGAAACGGATCAGCGTTCAACGAATGGTGATGTTCGGCGTCGCCGCCGCCGTCACCAGATGCGGACGCGGTCTTCCGGGGCCACGTACAGCTTGTCGCCCGGCTTCACGTCCCAGGCCGCGTACCAGCCGGGGATGTTCCGGATGGTGCCGTTGACCCGGTAGTAGGCCG
>JAEYNH010000103.1 GCA_023412655.1 Pseudomonadota bacterium
GCCGAGCCGCGCCCGCCGTCCTCCCTGGAACAGGCCGCCAGCATGAGGCCGGCGGCCAGGGGGACCGCCGCGATGAGGGCGACGACCCTGCGAAAGGCTGGTGGGATCATGGCGCAGCTCCTTTGCCATGTTCGTACGTGCGGCCCCGGGACGAGGTTCCCCCGAGGCCGGCGAGCGGCGGACGGCGGCCGGAGCGGTGGTGACAAGCGCGGCCGGACAGCGCAGGTTTCGGCGAACGACGTTTCAGGGGCCGGCCGATGCTGAGATCCACCCTCCTCGCCCTGACGGCGGGCCTGCTGCTCGCCGGGGCGGCCCAGGCCGCGCCGAAGGTGCGGCTGTACGCCCTGGACTGCGGCCGCCTGCTCCAGGAGGACGCCGACTTCTACGCCGACGACGGCGCCTACAAGGGCCGCAAGGTGGACATGGTCGTGCCCTGCTACCTGATCCGCCATCCCAAGGGCGACATGCTGTGGGAGAGCGGCCTGCCGGGGGCGCGCGAGCCGTTGCTGGCGCAGCTGAAGACCCTGGGCCTGGCGCCCCGGGACGTCGAGTACCTGTCGCTCAGCCACACCCACTTCGATCACGCCGGCAACGCCGGACTGTTCGCCGGCTCCACCTGGATCGTGCCTCGGGCCGAGCGGGACTGGGCCTTCCAGCCCGCCAAGCGCAAGAACGCCGCCCAGTTCCAGCAGTACGCGGCGCTGGAGGGCGCCCGGACGGTGCTCATGGAGGGCGATGAGCCCCATGACGTGTTCGGCGACGGCACGGTGCAGGTGATCCCCGCGCCCGGCCATACGCCGGGCCACACGATCCTGCTGGTGAAGCTGCCCAAGGCCGGGCCGGTGCTGCTGACCGGCGACCTGTGGCACGTGGCCGAGAGCCGGGCGGCCCGGCGCGTGCCGCGCTTCAACGTGGACCGGGCCAGGACCCTGGCGAGTTACGAGAGGGCCGAGGCCCTGGCGGCCGCCGAGAAGGCCCGCGTGGTCCGCGAGCACGTGCCGGAGGACTTCGCGGCCCTCCCCGCCTTCCCGACGCCGCTGGAATAGGCGTCAGTTCGACTTGCGATCGCCCCGGTCGCCCTGGCCCTTCTTGGCCGTGGTCTTGGCCTTGGTGCGGCGGTCGGCGGCCAGGGAGCGGCCCACGTCGTCGCTCTCCTTGAAGCGGCCCTTCTCGTCCCGGCGCACGTAGCGCTTGTCGGTTCCGGTATCGATCAGCTCACGGTCGGCGGCCATCTGAGGTCTCCCTTTCTGGCCAGGGAATCCGCAGGCGGGGCCGTAGTTCCCGTGGCCTCTCCGCGGAGGCGGACGACGGCTGCAGGCGCGCCGCCGCCGCGGGCCCGATCAGTAGGACTTGCGCATCGTCAGGCCGAAGGTGCGGGGCGGGTTGGTCTGGAATCCGTAGCGGGCCCGCAGGCCGCGCTCGCGGTCGATGGAAAGCCAGGCCCGCTCGTCGCCCAGGTTGTTGATGAAGGCGGCCGCCTCCCAGTCCTCACCCCGGACGCCCAGGCGCAGGTTGATGATCTCGTAGCTGGGCAGGGTGAGCGGGAACGACAGGGTGGAGACCGTGGTGTCGCCGATGTTGGTGAACAGCGGCACGGTGCGCGGATTGTCCTCCTGGTCCGAGATCTGGGTGTAGCGCTTGCCCACATGCTGAGCCGTCAGGTTGGCGAAGGCGTCGAGGCCCGCGGAGATCTCGCGCCGCCAGCCGACGCTCACCGAGGCCTGGAACTTCGGGACGGTGGGCAGTCGGTTGCCGTCGCGCAGGCCCTGGATGGGCTGGCCCGCCGCGTCCTCGACGCTGGAGGTCAGCTGGGCGTCGTTGAACGAGGCCGCCGCGGCCAGGTCGAACGCCTCGCTGAACTGCCAGGAGAGTTCGGCGTCGAAGCCCACCGACCGGGCCTTGGGCACATTGACGATGATCCGCGACGAGCACGAGCCGGCGTCGAGGGTGGCCTGCAGGTTCTTGATGTCGGCGTAGAAGCCGGCCAGCGTCAGCACGCCGGCCCCGCCGCCGAGCCGCGCCTTCATGCCGGCCTCGTAGTTCCACACCGTCTCGTTGCCGAAGCTGGGATTGGCCAGGGCGTCGAAGGTGGCGAAGTCGGCCGGCGTGCAGAGCGGGCGGTTCAGCGGGTCGTTGATCCCGCCCAGGCGGAAGCCCTTGGACGCCTGGGCGTTGAAGGTGATGTCGTCGTTGGCCTCGTAGGCGACGATGATCCGCGGCGCCCAGGCCTCGGCCTTGGTCTTGCCCGGCACGTCGATGGTGCGTTCGGCGAAGATGCCGTCGAAGGTGAGGGTGCGGGTTTCCTTGAAGTCGCTCCAGCGCAGGCCGGCGGTGACGTCCAGGCGATCGGTGAACGCATAGGTGGCCTCGCCGAAGACCGCGAACTGCTTCTGCTTATAGGGCACGGTGGAATAGTAGAGGCTGTCGCGGGGCGCCGCCGGCCCGGCGGTGGGAATGCCCGTGGCCGCCTCGAAGCCGATCACCGGAAGATCCTGCGCATAGTCCCGGTCGATGTCGGAGTAGAAGACCCCGGCCACCCATTGCAGGGGCCCCTCGCCGGTGGACGCCAGCCGCACCTCCTGGGTGAAGGCCTTCACGTCGGTGGTGTCGATCAGCGGGGCGTCGAGGTTGTAGACCGCCGGCGGCAGGCCGAGGGAGCCGCCGGTGATGGAGGCGGTGAGCGCGGTGGCGTCGCGGACCACCCGCACGTCCCGGTCGGTGAAGCTGGAGACCGAGGTCAGGCGCACCCCGCCGAAGTCATAGTCGAGGTTGAGGTCGGCCAGCAGGAAGTCGTCCTTGAACCGCTCGTCCAGCTGGATGAACTGCTTGAGCCCGCCGAGGCGGACCCGCGGGCGGGTGGTGGTGAACTCGTTGGCCAGGATGTTGAAGATGTCGACGCGGTTGAAGCCGTCGGTCCGGACCGACTGGTAGACCACCCGGGGGGTGATCGAGAGGTTCTCGGAGGGTTCGAAGCGGGCGGCCGCCCGGAAGCCGAGGCGCGAGCCGTCGTTGACATCCTTGTCCACAACGCCGCCGGGCCGAATGGCGTCGATGTAGCCGGGGAACTCCGTCCCATAGGCGACGAGCCGCAGGGCGCCGCCGGTGAACGGCACGTTCACCACCCCCTTGAGCGAGCCGCCCAGATCGCCGCCCTGGACGCCGGTCCCCGTGGCCTCGAGCACCGCCTCGTAACCCTCGGGGTCGGGCTGGTTGGTGATGTAGCGGATCGTGCCCGCGAGGGAGCCCGAGCCGAACAGGGTGCCCTGGGGACCGCGCAGCACCTCGATGCGGTTGAGATCGAAGAGGTCGAGGTCGGGGGTGAACAGCGAGAGCGAGATCACGCTCTCGTCGAGATAGACGCCCACCTGCTCCTTCACCCCCGGCTGGTCGCGGACGATCTGGCCGGCGGAGATGCCGCGGATGGCCACCTGGCTCTGGCCCGGGCCCAGGTTCTGGACGGTGAAGCCCGCAACCGTGCGGGAGAGGTCCTCGAGGTTGGCGGTCCCCCGCTCGCGCATCACCGCCTCGCTCTGGGCGGCGACGGAGAACGGCACGTCGATCAGCGCCTCGTCGCGCTTGCGGGCGGTGACGACCAGCTCCTGCAGTTGGGCGGAGGCCGGCTGGCCGAGCTCTGGGGCCGGGCTTTGGGCGTCGATCTGGGCCATCGCCAGGCCGGGCGGGCCGGCGAGGATGAGGGCGAGCAGGCTGGCGCGGGCGGCCAGGCGGGTCTTGCCGGAGTACATTTCAGGTTCTCCCACGGCGTAGCTCTCGGATGGCTACGCTTGCGGGATAATGATTACTCTAGGTTGTATCTGCGCCGCCAGACTCGCGGAACGCTGAAATCTCGACTGTGGCCGAGAGGTCGCGGTCACCCGACAGCGGGCGCCCCCTGGCGCGGGGGCGCGACGCAGGCCAGAAATGGCGGCATGACCGATCGGCCGCTCTCCGACAGGGACGTCTACCTGAAGCTCTCCGCCATGGCGCAGGAGCTGGCGCAGCTCTCGGACGACGCCGAGAGCTATGTGGGCAACGCCGCCCTGGTCAGCGCCGCCAACACCCTGAGCGGCGCCGCCCGCGTAATCTATGAGCACTGCCTCAGCGACGACGGCGTCCATTAGCGGCCGGGGCTGGCGCGGCGAAGGATTCGACCGCTAGCTTGGCGGTATGCGGACCTTCATTTCGGCGCTCGCCCTTCTCGTCGGCCTGAGCGGAACGGCGGCGGCCCAGGCTCAGGGGGCGACTGCGGACCTCGTGATCTGGGGCGGCCCCGTCTACACGGGCGCGGAGGCGGCGCCGAAGGCCGAGGCGGTGGCCGTGCGGGACGGCCGCATCGCCTATGTGGGCGACCGGGCGGGGGCTCAGCGCCTGGCGGGTCCCACGACCCGGGTGCTCGACCTGAAGGGCGCGGCCCTGTTCCCCGGCTTCACCGACGCCCACGCCCATCTGCGCGGCATCGGCGAGCGCGAGCTGTCCTTGAACCTGGAAGGCTCGAAGTCGGCGGCCGAGGCGACGGCGCGGGTGAAGGCCTATCTGGCCGGGCGGCCAGGGACGGGGCCGGTGTGGGGCCGCGGCTGGATCGAGACCGGCTGGCCCGAGGGGCGCTTCCTGCACCGCAGCGACCTCGACCCGATCGCCCCCGACCGGCCGGTGCTGCTGGTGCGGGCCGACGGCCATGCGCTGGTGGCCAATTCGGCGGCCCTCAAGGCGGCGGGGATCGACGCGGCCACCGAGGCCCCGGCCGGCGGCGAGATCCTCAAGGGCGCGGACGGCCAGCCCACCGGCATGCTGGTGGACAACGCCATGGCCCTGGTGGGCAAGCTGCGGGCCGAGCCCACCGAGGCCGACAAGCGGGAGGCCTATGCGGCGGCGTTCAAGGTCGAGGCCGCCTATGGCTGGACCGGCGTCCACAACATGAGCGTCGACTGGGCCGACGTGGCCCTGCTGGAGGACCTTGCGGCCAAGGGCCAGGCGCCGCTGCGGGTCTACAACGCCGTGGACATCGGCGAGGCCGGGCCGTTGCTGGAAGGCGGGCCGCGGGCCAGCCCGGACGGCCGGATCACCACACGAGCGGTGAAGGTCTATGCCGACGGCGCCCTGGGCTCGCGCGGGGCGGCGCTGTTCGCGGCCTATCACGATGCGCCTTCGACCACCGGCCTGATCCTGACGCCGCCCGAGACCATGAGGGCGCAGATGACGCGGGCCTATCTGTCGGGGGTGCAGGTGGCCACGCACGCCATCGGCGACCGGGGCAATGCGGTGGTCCTCGACCTCTATGAGCAGGTGTTCGCGGCCACGCCGCCCAACGTGCGCATGGCGGCGCCGCGCTGGCGGATCGAGCACGCCCAGGTGCTGCGGCCGGCGGACATCGCCCGCTTCCCGCGCGATGCGGTGATCGCGTCCATGCAGCCCAGCCACGCCATCGGCGACCTGCACTTCGCCCCGGCGCGGCTCGGGGATGCGCGGCTGGACGGCGCCTATGCCTGGAAGAGCCTGCTGGACGCCGGCGCGGTGGTGGCCGGCGGCTCGGACGCGCCGGTGGAGCGGGGCGATCCCCTGATCGAGTTCTACGCCGCCGTGGCGCGCAAGGACCTGTCGGGCTTCTCCACCCCGGCCTGGCGGCCCGGAGAGGCCCTGAGCCGGACCCAGGCGCTGAAGCTGTTCACCAGCGCCCCGGCCTTCGCCCGCTTCGCGGAGGACGAGCTGGGGACCATCGAGGTGGGCAAACGGGCCGACCTGTCCGCCTTCTCGGTGGACCTGATGACCGCGCCGGAGTCCGAGATCCCCAAGGGCCATGCGGTGCTGACGGTGGTGGACGGACTGGTGACGTACGAGCGGCGCTGAGCAACCGGAACCTGGGCGGCGGCGGCGGGTTCAGGGGGGTCTGACCCCTTCCCCTCAACGGGGCGCCGAACCGGAGACAGACCGCCATGGCCGACAAGCTCACCCCCGCCGAGATCGAAGACCGCATGTGGAAGGCCATCGAGAAGGGCCAGCACACCGGCATGCTCGGAATCAGCGGCGACGGGCACCACTTCCAGCCGATGACCGGCTTCGTGGAGCGCGAGACCAACACGATCTGGTTCTACACCTACAAGGACACCGATCTGGCCAAGGCCGCATCCCAGCCCGGCGGCCACGCCAGCTTCATCTTCCAGAGCCGAGACCTGTGGGCCTGCATCGACGGGACCCTGCGGCCGGACTACGACCGCGAACGGATCGACAAGTACTGGAACGCCCACGTGGCGGCCTGGTACCCGCAGGGCAAGGACGACCCGCGGCTGACGCTGCTGCGCCTGGACTGCGAGGACGCCGGGGTGTGGATCAGCGAGGGCGGCCCGGTGAAGTACGCCCTGGAAGTCGCCAAGGCCAACATGTCGAAGACCACCCCGGACATCGGCGAGCGGCAGGACATCAACCTGCACTAGCGGCCAGGACGGGCGCTTCCGGCGCGGACCTCCAGGCGCGGCGACCGTCGATTGCGGTTGGACCTCGCGCGAGCGGGGTTCCGTCGATCAGGCGACAGACGACAGGCGTGGGAAGCCCGCCCCGGAGGTTCGCGGCGCATAATGGGCGCGGATCTACATAGATTTTCGCGTTCCGCTAACGCGAGTGTCGAGTTCACGACAGTCCGCGCCTTTGCAGGTGGATATTTGAACCGGGCGCCGCACGGCCGCGTTTCAAGACCCCGATGCAGAGGCCCGTCCACGAGTTGCAGAATAGCCTGCTCGAAGCCCTGCCTGCTTCCGACTACGCCCTGATCGCGCCCCACCTGACCCAGGTGGAGCTGGAGCGCGGACGGCTGCTGTACGATCCGGGCGACCTCATCGACGCCATCTACTTCCCCCACGACGGGGTGATCTCGCTGATGACCCTGATGGAGAGCGGGGCCGCCATCGAAAGCGCCACCATCGGGCCCGAGGGGGCGCTTGGGCTGATGGCCGCCGTGGCGCCTCGCCAGTCGCTCACCCGGGCCCTTGTGCAGACGCCGCTGCGGGCCGGCCGGATCAGCGCCGAGCGCCTGCACGAGGCCTGGGAGCAGAGCCCGAGGCTGCGCGACCTGGTGGACCGGCACACCGAGGCCCTGTTCGGCCACGCCATCCAGTCGGTGGCCTGCAACGCGTTGCATTCGGTGGAGGCGCGCTTCTGCCGCTGGCTGCTCACCTGCCACGACCGGATCTCGGACGACAGCATGGCCCTGACCCAGGAATTCCTCGCCGACCTGCTGGGGGTGCAGCGCACCACCGTCACGGCCGTGGCCCGGCAGCTGCAGGAGAAGGGCCTGATCCGCTACCGGCGGGGCGTGGTGGACATCGTCGACCGAGGCGGCCTCGAGGCCCAGGCCTGCGAGTGCTACCGGGTGATCCGCCGCAACTACCAGCGTCTGCTGCCCCGTTAGGCCCGTCGGCCCCGGCCGCCCGGCACGACCGCCGGGAGGTGCGACATGGGAGGGCGCCGTGTGGCGAACGCCGCTCTCGCGGAATATATTGCGCAGGGCGGAATTTCCCTCTTTGTTTCGCGCCGAGGGGAGGTTCCGGCCCGGAACCTCGGGGGCTCCGTTTCAAGAGAAGGCCTAATGACCCGCTTCACGCGCAATTTCCTGCTGTCCGCTACTGCCGCCACCGCGCTCGCCGTTTCGGCGAACGCCTTCGCGCATGAGGAGCATGCCTGCGCGGACGCGGCGTGCGAAACGGCGCTGCTGTTCGATACGCCCGCCGCCACGACGGGTGCGCCGACCTCGCTGGAAAGCCCGAAGTACGGGACCTGGGGCTTCGACCTGAGCGGCATGGACCGTTCGGTGAAGCCTGGAGACGACTTCTTCAAGTTCGCCAACGGGACCTGGGACAAGAACACCGAGATCCCCTCCGACCGCGTGCGCTGGGGCAACTTCAACCTGCTGCGCGAGCTGTCGGACGCCCGCCTGCACGCCATCCTGGAAGAGGCCCGGACCGGCAAGCTGAACGATCCGGACGCGGCCAAGATCGCCGCCGGCTACGCCGCCTACATGGACGAGGCCCTGGCCGAGAAGCTGGACGCCAAGCCGATCGCGCCCGAGCTGGCGCAGATCCGCGCGGTGAAGACCAAGGACGATTTCACCGCCCTGATGGGCAAGGCCAACACCAGCGGCTTCACCTCGATCCTGCCGGTCTACATCTCGATCGACGCCAAGGCCCCCACCCGCTACGCGGTGATGAGCGCCACGGGCGGCCTCGGCATGCCCGACCGGGACTACTACCTGCAGCCCTCGTTCGCCGAGAAGAAGGCCAAGTACCAGGCCTATATCGAACAGCTGCTGACCATGATCGGCTGGGACAAGCCGGCCGAGAGCGCCAAGGCGATCGTCGACTTCGAGACGCGGCTGGCCGAGGCTTCCTGGACCCGGGTCGAACGCCGCGACCGCGACAAGACCTACAATCCGATGACGCCGGCCGAGCTGCAGGCCGCCACGCCGGGCTTCAACTGGAACCGCTACCTGGCCGCCAGCGAGCTGCCGAAGGTGGATCGGGTCGTGGTCACCACCAACACCGCCTTCCCGAAGTTCGCCAAGGTCTATGACGAGACCCCGCTCGAGACCCTGAAGGCCTGGCAGGCCTTCCACCTGGCCGACAGCGCCGCGCCGCTGCTGTCCAAGCGCTTCGTCGACGCCAACTTCGCGTTCCGTAACAAGGAGCTGGCCGGCCAGCCCGAGCAGCAGGCCCGCTGGAAGCGCGCCGCCCAGTTCATGGACGGGACCATCGGCGAGGCCATCGGCCGGGTCTATGTGGCGCGCTACTTCACGCCCGACGCCAAGGCCAAGATGGACGACCTGGTGGCCAACATCCGCACCGCCATGCGCAACCGCATCGACAAGCTCGAGTGGATGGGGCCCGAGACCAAGGCCCAGGCCCAGGAGAAGCTGGCGAAGTTCACCGTCAAGATCGGCTATCCCGAGATGTGGCGGGACTATTCCAAGCTGGAGCTGAAGAAGGACGACCTGTACGGCAACGCCGTGCGGGCCAGCGCCTTCAACTGGCGCCGCAATGTGGCGCGCCTGGACCAGCCGGTGGACAAGCGCGAGTGGGGCATGACCCCGCAGACCGTGAACGCCTACTACAACTTCGCCAACAACGAGATCGTCTTCCCGGCGGCGATCCTGCAGCCGCCGTTCTTCGATCCCGACGCCGACCCGGCCATCAACTACGGCGGCATCGGCGGGGTGATCGGCCACGAAATCAGCCACGGCTTCGACGACCAGGGGCGCAAGTCGGACGGCGACGGCGTGCTGCGCGACTGGTGGACCGCCGAGGACAACGCCAAGTTCAAGGCCCAGGCCGACAAGCTGGGCGCCCAGTACTCGGCCTTCGAGCCCCTGCCCGGCTTCAAGCTGCAGGGCGGGCTGACCATGGGCGAGAACATCGGTGACCTGGGCGGCGTGAGCCTCGGCCTGGACGCCTACCACGCCTCGCTGGACGGCAAGCCCGCCCCGGTGATCGATGGCCTGACCGGCGACCAACGGGTCTTCCTCGGCTGGGCGCAGGTGTGGCGCGAGAAGTTCCGCGAGGAGGCCCTGCGCCAGCAGGTCGTCACCGGCCCGCACTCGCCGGCCTACTACCGGGTCAACGGCACCATCCGGAACATCCCCGGCTGGTACGCGGCCTGGGACGTGAAGCCGGGCGACAAGCTGTACGTGGCCCCGGAAGACCGCGTCCGCATCTGGTGACGGCCGGATGGCCGTTCGCGGCGGGTCTGGCGGTGGTGGCGGTGGTGACGCCTGCAGCCACCTTCGCGGCGGCGAAGCTCTGGGCCTTCGCCGAGCCCTATTCCAGCCGCTGATCGCGGGCGGCGGCCCAGGAGCCGCGCTCGCCATAGGGCTTGAGGCCGCCCGCCACCAGCCCGTCCCATACCGCCTCGGCGGTTTCGGCGAAGCGGAACAGCGACAGGTCCTCGGGCGCGATCATGCCCTCCTCGACCAGGGCGT
>JAEYNH010000115.1 GCA_023412655.1 Pseudomonadota bacterium
GGTTTCCTCTCCGAATCCCATCCGAAAATCCTGACCGCCGGAGTTTGCGTATGCTGGACGCTGCCCTGAAGGCCCAACTGAAGGCCTACCTGGAGAACATCCGCGAGCCGGTGGAGCTGGTCGCCTCCCTCGACGACGGCCCGAAGTCCAGGGAGCTGAACGAACTCCTGGAAGAGATCGTCTCGGTCTCGGAAAAGGTGAGCCTGACGCGTCGGGACGACGACGCGCGCAAGCCGTCCTTCGCCATCACCCGCCCCGGCACGGACATCTCGGTGCGTTTCGCCGGCATTCCGCTGGGCCACGAGTTCACCTCGCTGGTCCTCACCCTGCTGTGGGTCGGCGGCCATCCGCCGAAGGTCGAACCCGAAGTCATCGAGCAGGTGAAGGCGCTGGACGGCGACTTCCTGTTCGAGACCTACTACTCGCTCTCCTGCCAGAACTGCCCCGACGTGGTGCAGGCGCTGAACCTGATGAGCGTGCTGAATCCGCGCATCAAGGCGGTGTCCATCGACGGAGCCCTGTTCCAGGAAGAGGTCGAGGCGCGCCAGGTCATGGCCGTGCCCACCGTCCTGCTGAACGGCGAGCCCTTCGCGCAGGGGCGCATGGAGCTGGAGCAGATCCTGGCCAAGATCGACGTGGGCGCCGTCGCCCGCGCGGCCGAGAAGATCAAGGCCAAGGACGCCTTCGACGTGCTGGTGGTGGGCGGCGGCCCGGCGGGCGCCGCGGCGGCCGTCTATGCGGCGCGCAAGGGCATCCGCACCGGCGTGGTGGCCGAGCGGTTCGGCGGCCAGGTGCTGGACACCATGGCGATCGAGAACTTCATCTCCGTGCCGCACACCGAAGGCCCGAAGCTCGCGGCCGGCCTGGAACAGCACGTCAAGGACTATGACGTCGACCTCATGAACCTGCAGAAGGCGGCTAAGCTGATCCCGGCGCGCGAGCTGGGCGGGCTGATCACGGTCGAGCTGGAGAACGGCGCCGCGCTGAAGTCGAAGACCGTCATCCTGGCCACCGGCGCCCGCTGGCGGCAGATGAACGTCCCCGGCGAGGACGAGTACCGCAACAAGGGCGTGGCCTACTGCCCGCACTGTGACGGCCCGCTGTTCAAGGGCAAGCGCGTGGCGGTGATCGGCGGCGGCAACTCGGGCGTCGAGGCGGCCATCGACCTGGCGGGCATCGTGGCCCACGTGACCCTGATCGAGTTCGACAGCCAGCTCCGCGCCGACGCGGTGCTGCAGCGCAAGCTGGCCAGCCTGCCGAACGTGCGCATCGTCACCTCGGCCCTGACCACCGAGGTCCGGGGCGACGGCCAGAAGGTCACGGGACTGGTCTACAAGGACCGCAACTCCGACGACGTCCACAACGTCGACCTGGAAGGCGTGTTCGTGCAGATCGGCCTGGTGCCCAACACCGAATGGCTGAAGGATTCGGTGGCCCTCACCGGCCGCGGCGAGATCGAGACCGACTTCCGGGGCGCCACCTCGGTCCCCGGCGTGTTCGCCGCGGGCGACGCCACCACCACGCCCTACAAGCAGATCGTCATCGCGATGGGCGAAGGCTCCAAGGCGGCGCTGTCGGCCTTCGACTACCTGATTCGCCTGCCCGGTCCTGACCAAGCCCAGGCGGCCTGACGCACGCCAGGAAAGCGTGAACGAATCGCGGCCCCGGAGCGCACTCCGGGGCCGTTCTTTTTGGCCGCTCGAATCGCAGAGCGCCGCCGCCGATTCGCCAAACACCGGTCGCAGCGGTTACGCTGCGTCAGACCCCAGGGAGGCGCCTTTGGAACGCATCGACATCGCGCAGAAGCTGGAGGGCGTCACCGAGACCTGGCGGCCGAAGATCATCGCCGAGCTGAACGGGCAGGAGCTGAAGGTGGTGAAGATCAAGGGCGAGTTCCCCTGGCACCACCACGACGACATCGACGAGATGTTCGTCGGCTGGAAGGGACAGTTCCGACTCGAATTCCGCGACCGCACGGTGGAGGTCGGCCCGGGCCAGTGCGTGGTGGTGCCGCGGGGCGTGGAGCACCGGCCGGTGGCCGAGGCAGAGGCCGAGATCCTGCTCTTCGAACCCGCCGACGTGCGCAACACGGGCAATGTGGTCGACGCCAGGTTCACGGCGCCGCAAGGCGTGCGAATCTGAGGCGGCGTCCAGCGCCGGGCGCACGCCGGTGAGCGGCGGGATCGGGCTCAGATCAGGAGGGAAGTGGCTGGGGAACTAGGACTCGAACCTAGAATGACGGTACCAAAAACCGCAGTGTTACCATTACACCATTCCCCAGCAGGAACAGCGCCGAGGGGTCGCCCTCGCGGAGGCGGTGAGATAGCGCAGCAGACCTGCCGATGCAACGCCCTCAAACATCGATTTCGTCGGCTTGCGGCGCGCCGGAGGCTCCTCTATAAGGCGCCCTCCTCGAGATCGGAGTGTGGCTCAGTCTGGTAGAGCACTGCGTTCGGGACGCAGGGGTCGCAGGTTCAAATCCTGCCACTCCGACCATCTCTTCTCCCTGGACCAGACAGGGAAAACTCATCGGAAAACGAGCGCCGGCGAGGCGTCCGCTTTTTGCGGGCGGCGCGGCATTTGCGCGCGCGCTTGAGAGAGGGCGCAGTCTGGGCCGCACTGCGAATTCCAGGAACTGACGCGGCAAGATCCGTAGACGGCGGCTGGGCGCGCCGGCGAGGGGAAGTCCGCCGGCGCGCCGCTTTCCGCTGCCGCGGTCTAGGGAGGATGACCGCCGCGCCACCAACACCTACCGCGTCAGTAGGAATTTGGTCTCGACAGAAAATCTAAAGGCCTTCCGGCTTTCTCGGGAAGCCGGGCCCGCCGGTGACCTCATTCATCGGGGGACCCTTGGCGCCAGACCACGTTGGCATGGACGGCGTCAGACCAGGCCTTCCTGAAGGCCTGCCGACGCTGGTTGAACTGGATCAGGGCGCCGCCCGGGAAGGCGACCAGAGCGCGAAGCCCAGCCACCGGCGAAGCGTTCTGCACGCCCTCCCGCACCCGCTGGCCCAGTTCCTCCACGACCTGGGAGCGCGACACCTCCCCATGCTCGTTCACCAGGCTGAGGCGGTGCAGGGCGTAGAGGCCGAGGGCGGCCGAGATGAGGAAATAGAAGTCCCAGTGGCTGAGCCGGAAGGTCAGCAGCTCATGAAGCCCGCTGGGATCTTCCCAGGTGACCTGCAGGCCCAGCCGCCGGGCGGCGAAGAAGTCGGCGAACATGCCGCCGATGATCGGCGCAATGCCCGCCGCGGCCGCGCTCAGCAGGGCGCTGGCGGCTCCGTAGGCGGTGGCCGCGCCTTTTGGGGCAAGCTTCAGGGTCAGGGCGCCTGAGGCGACGCCAACCCCGGCCGAAGCCGCGCCCATCACCGCATGCAGGGCGACCAGGAAAGCCAGGCGAAGCGTCTGGCTGCCGATCTGGGAGGCGACCACCATCGAGGCGATGCAGCCCAGAAAAAGCGGCGCGGCCAGGCCCAGGGCCGTCTTGTTCGAGAACCGGTCCGAGATGTGACCCCAGGTCCGCAGCACAATCATGTTGGCGATCTGGCTGACCACCGACAGGATCATCACGAAGCCCATGGCGATGCCCAGCCGCTGCACGAAGTAGACGGTGAAGAACGGGACCGCTGCGTTCACCGCGAACTGCCAGCTGGCGAGGAAGACGATCACCCGTCGGAAGTTCCGATCCCGCAGCGGCGCACGCATCAGGCGGCGGATGTTGAGCTTCTGCTCCACGGGCGGCATCGGCGGCTCGGGCACCCGCGACAGGTGCCAGGTGGAGGCAAGGCCGGCGAGGAAGCCTGCGCCGTAGAGCGCCATGAAGGCCGGGCTTGGGCCTCCATCCCCTACGCGGTCCAGGGCATAGGCGGCCGCGAGGCTGCCGACGAGACCGATCGCGGTGGCCCAGACGGTCCGCCGGGCGAAGAAGCGGCCGAGCCGCGCCTCCGGCACGAGATCGCGGATCCAGGAATTCCAGCTGCAGGCCGCCACGGCGTTGAACGCGCAATGGACAGTCTCGGCCAGGACGAGGAGCGCCAGGGCCACGGCGGTGTTGGGGATCAGCGACAGCACCGCCATCAGCGGCAGGGCGAGGCGGGCGATGAACAGGGCGGTGATGGAGATCATCCGCCGCCGACGCACCCGCTCCACCAGGATCACGGCGGGCGCCTGCAGCAGCTGGGTCAGCAACGGGATGGCGGCGAGGATGCCGATGACCTGGTTGGACGCGCCGAAGTAGAGGGCGTAGGCCACCAGCACGACGCCCGAGTTGAGCGAGCCCACCGCCGTGGCGAAGGCCGCATCCCAGAGCAGATGCCGCAAGGCGTTGCGCTCGAGGCGCTCGGAAGATGGGCGCTCGGAAGATGGGCGCGCGGGAGACGGATCGGCCGAGGGCCCCGCCATCAGCCCAGGCCGGTGGCGGACCGCCCGCCGGACCGCACGGCGGCGGCATGGCGAGCGATAGCGTCCTCCAGCGGAGGCAGCATCGGACCACGCCGCGTGGCCAGCGGCGCCCGTACAGGCCGAGGCGCTGGCCACCCGAAGCTCGCCGCGGGGACCGGCTTGACGAGGCCATGATCCAGCTCCAGCGCCTTCGCGAGATCAACGGCGAAGCTGAACCAGCTGCAGGCCCCCTGGTTGACCAGGTGCCGGACGCCCGCCTCGCCGTCGATGAGCAGGTCCAGGGCGGCGTTCACCAGGTCCGGCACATAGGTGGGCGAGACGATCAGGTCCTCGGCCGCCGCCAGGGTCCGTCCGGCGGCGAGTTCGCGACGCACCAGGGCGGCGAAGTTGTGCGGATCGTGCGGAGAGAAGAAGGCCGCCGTCCGGATGATGAGGGGGCGGCCGCCACAGGCCAGCACCTGCCGCTCGGCCTCGGCCTTGCTGAGGCCGTAGACGTTGCGTGGCGCCGGCGCGTCGCTCTCCACGTAGGGCTCGGCCGCATCGCCCCCGAACACCAGGTCGCTGGAGAAGGTCATGAACGGCAGGTCGCGCTCCGCGCACACGGCGGCCAGGCTCGCCGCGCCGGTGGTGTTGGCGAGATGGCAGCCCTCGGCGTCCAGCTCCGCATCGTCCACCCGCACCCAGCCTGCGGTGTTCACCACGCCCCAGGGATCCAACTCCCGCACGAGACCGGCGGCCTTCTGCCGGTCTTCGATAGGCAGCCGCGCGCGGTCAGTGAGTTCATAGGCGAGCCCGCGCACCTCGCACGCGCGGGCGAAGGCTTGGCCCAAGGTCCCCGTGGCGCCGGTGATCAGCAGCGGCCGCCCCGCCCCCGCCGGCGGGCGCCAAGCGCGGCGGGCCTCGTGGGGCGCATCGGCGGCCACCGGCCGGTGCTCCAGGCGTATGTCGCGTCGCCACCATCCCGGTCCCTCGGTGGCCGGATTCGGCGGACCGCCGCGGCCCGCCAGCCGCCGCAGCTCGGCGGCAAGGGCGGTGGGACGGGGCTCGCCGCCCCGTACGGCGAAGGCCCCGGGTTCGTAACGGTCGCCATCGCAGGTCAGCAGCCGACACCAATCGTGCGAGCCGAGCAGCGCCCAGGCGGTGAAGGCCCGGACATCGACGCCGCGGCCACGCAGGCGCTGCGCCGT
>JAEYNH010000138.1 GCA_023412655.1 Pseudomonadota bacterium
GAGAACGTCCGGCCGCGACGACCTTTCCTCAGAGGGCGCCCAACAGGACGGCCACCAGGGCCAGGGCGGACGCGGTGAGGGCCAGGGTCTCGGGAACTCGGGACCAACGGATCTCGTAGCGGACGCGCATTCGGAACTTCAACCTTGGCTGTGCTCGTCACCCGGGCCGTGAGCGTGCTCGGGGGGGAGGGGTGAGACGCTGCGGGGCGAAGCGGGGGCACGCCCGGCCCGCGCCCGGGTGACGAGAACCTGAAATCCAGTGAAATCGTGTTTAGTTTAAACTGGAGTCTCCGTCAAGCGACCGATTGTCGGGACCGCCCGGAAACAGCAGCGCCCCAGGCGTGGGCCTGGGGCGCTGAAATCCGGAGGCCGGGCGACAGCTAGCAGGCGTAGCGGCGCTTCACCGTCACGTGGCGGCCCACGTAGGGGTCGTAGAACCGCTCCTTGGCGGTGCAGGTGCGGTATCCATAGGCCGGCGAATAGCCGTAGCCGTAGGGGCGATCGTAGCGGTAGTCGTAGCCGTACCGCGGGGCGTAGCCGTAGTTGTAATAGCTGCGGCTATTGCCGTTGTTGGCGAGGGCGGCGCCCAGGGCCAGGCCGGCGACGCCGGCGATGGCGGCGGCGGCCGCGGCGTCGTTGTTGTTGTGCCGGCGGTGGTGATACGGCCGGGCTTCGGCCGGCGCCGCGGTGGCGGCCACGGCGGCCGCGGCGGTGACGGCGGCGATCGAGGCGGTGAGGATCTTGCGCATGGGAGGCCTCCTAGTCTTGCAGAGAAGCCTCTGCCCCACCGCCTGAACCCAGCCTGAACGGATCGGTCAGGCTGAGCCGCGCCGCCGGCTATTTCCGCTCGGCCGAAGTCCGCGCGCGGATCGGCTTCAGCTCGGAGCCCTCGTTCCAGTCCGGCCAGTCGCGGGAGCCCGCGAGTTCGCGGCCAAGCTCGTAGGCCAGGTTCACGTCCGCGGCGGCGCCCCGGTAATCGTGCCAGCTCTCCCAGCGGTCGCAGGTCTGGTGGTAGCAGCGGGCGGTGAAGTCCTCGACCCACTTGTCGCCCTTGGCGCGGCCGCCGTCGACCACGTCGGGCCCGCCGGCCAGGGCCATGAGCAGCAGGGTGGGCACGCCCCGGCGGCCGAAGGAGAAGTGGTCGGCCCGGTAGTTCAGGGCGCGCTCGGGACGCGGGTCGGGCGTCACGGTGCGGCCGTAGCGGGCGGCGGCGGCCTTCAGGCGGTCCTCGAGCTGGTTCTGGCCCGATCCGATCAGCACCACGTCGCGGGTGGGCCCCAGCGGGTGCAGGGTGTCGTAGGCGATGCTGGCCACCATCTTGCCCGCGCCATAGGGGGAGGTCTGGGCGAAGTATTCCGAGCCGAGCAGGCCGCGCTCCTCGGCCGTCCACAGGCCGAACAGGAGGGTGCGCTCGGGCGCAGGGCCGGCCTTGAAGGCCCGGGCGGTCTCGATCACGGCGGCCACGCCGGTGGCGCTGTCCAGGGCCCCGGGGCGGATGGTGGCGCCCGAGGCGTCGGGCTCGCCGAGGCCGTAAGCGTCCCAGTGGGTGGAGTACATGATCGTCTCGTCGGGGTGTTTCGTCCCGCGGATGGCGCCGACCACGTTGCGGCTGGTGAGCTTCTCGAAGGCGTTGCGGTAGTCGGCGGAGAAGGTCGCGCCCTTCAGCTCCACCGGCCGGAAGTCGGCGGTGCGGGCCCGGGCCTTCTCGGCCTCGAAGTCGAGGCCTGAGGCCTTGAACAGCTCGACGGCCAGCGGGCGCTGCATCCAGCCCTGCAGCAGGAGGCGGGCGGAGGCGGGATCGTCGCGCACCACGTCGTAGCTCTCGCCGCCGCCAGCGACCACGGTGCTCCAGGGATAGGCGGCGCCGGCGGTCTCATGGACGATGAGGGCGCCCAGGGCGCCCTGGCGCAGGGCCTCTTCGTACTTGTAGGTCCAGCGGGCGTAGTAGGTGGCCGCCTGGCCGCCGAACTTGCCGGCCACCGCATCCCCCGGCCGGGCCTCGAAGTCCGGATCGTTGATGAGGATGACGGCGATCTTGCCCTTGAGGTCGACGCCCTTGAAATCGTCCCAGCCGCGTTCCGGGGCGCTGACGCCGTAGCCGACGAAGACGAGGGGGGCGTCCTTGATCTGGACATGCGCCACCGGGCGCTGGGTCTCGATCCGCAGGTCGGCCTGGGTCTTCAGGTTGCGGGACAAGCCCGGCGCCTTGAGGGCGTAGGCGCCGCCGTCCTGGGTCTGGAAGCGGTAGAGCTGGACGTCCTGCACGAAGGTCCCGCCATCACCCGCCGGCTCGAGGCCGAGGGCTTTGAACTGTCCCACGAGGTAGTCGATGGTCCGCGGCTCGCCGGGGCCGCCGGGACCGCGGCCGGCATAGGGGTCGCTGGCCAGCTCGCGGGTGATCTCGGAAATCCGCTCGGGAGAGATGGGGCCGGTGGAGGGGTTGAACGCCCGGGTCTGATCCTGGGTCTGATCCTGGGCCTGATCCTGGGTTCGGACTGCGGTCTGGGCTTGGGCGAGGGCGGCGGCGGGGGTCATGGCCACCACGGTGGCGGCGATCAGCGCTTTCATGGCCAACCTATAAGGCGAGGCTAACGCCGGTTTCCAGCCTTGCAGGCAGGCTGCGACGCGAAATGGCGCCGGTTGGGCGGAACCGGCGAAGTTTTTTGCGGTTTTCGCCGCGCCAGGCCGGACCGATCGGCGGTTCGGTGCGTTAGGAGGGTGCGCGCGGCGAAGGTCGTTGCGCGGGGAATCTCGCCTGCTCTGGCGCGCGGCTTGCGGAGAGAGTTTCATGAGCGATATCGACACCAACGGCGAAATCACCGGCGCCGGTGGCCAGGACCGCAAGGCCCAGGCCAAGGCGGCCATCGGCCAGGCCGGACAGACGCTGAAGCAGGAGGCCCAGACCTTCGCCAGCGCCGCCCAGGACCGCGCGCGGGCCGAGGCCCAGAAGCGGGCCGAGACGGCCACCAAGACCCTCGGGGACTTCGCCAACGCCATCCGGCGGGCAGGGGACGAACTGGCCAGCAGCGACCAGAGCCCCGCGGCGCGGCTGATCGGCCAGGCGGCCGACGGCCTGGAGAACCTCTCGCGCAACCTGGCCGGCAAGGAGCCGGAGGAGCTGCTGGACGCGGTGCGCGACTTCGGCCGCCGCCACCCGGCGGCGTTCATCGGCGGCGCGGTCCTGGCCGGCATCGCCCTGGGCCGCTTCGTGCGGGCCTCGCACGACGCCTCGGACATCGAGGGCGCCTATCCCACCCGCTTCGTCGCCGGCTCGGACGACATGGAAGTGGGCGCGGCCGGCGGCCTGGCCTCGGCCCCGACCATGGCGGCCGCGGGTCCCATCGAGGAGGAACTGGACGCCGTCCTGGGCGTGCAGGGCACGGACGCCGAGGTGATGGACATCGACGCCGACGTGGAGGTCACCGATCTCGACGTGGAAGTCGACGAATCCGGGGCCTCGCTGGACACGACCGGCCGCACCCCGGGGACCTGAGCCCATGGACGATGGCCTGAACACTCCGCGCCCGCCCGACCCCCGAACGCTGCCGGAGCTGGTCTCCCAGCTGACCACCGACCTGGCCACCCTGGTGCGCCAGGAATCGGAGCTGGTGCGCACCGAGATGAACGAGAAGGTCAACGCCTTCGGACGCGGCGCCGGCGAGATCCTGGCGGGCGGCATCTTCGTGCTCGCCGCCCTGGGCGTGTTGCTGGCGGCCCTGGTGGCGGGGCTGTCGGAGTACATGCATCCGGCCTTCGCGGCCCTGATCGTCGGCGTCGTGGTGGCGGTGGTCGGGATCGTGCTGATCCGCGGCGGGCTGAAGGCGCTGAAGCCCAGTTCGCTGAAGCCGACGCGTTCGGTGCGTCAGCTTCAGAAAGATGCCCAGCTTGTGAAGGGAAGATAGAATGGCCAAGTCATCGGCAGACGTTGAGCGCGAGGTCGAGGCCACGCGAGGGCAGATTGATCGTACGGTCGAGGCGCTCAAGGATAAGATGCAACCCAAGGAACTGTTCGACGAGGCGACGAGGATCATGGGCGGAACGAGCAACAAGCTCCTGACCACGGTGGTGGAGCAGGCGAAGGAAAACCCGATCCCGGTCGCGCTCGTGGGCGCCGGGATCGCGTGGCTGGCCCTCAGCCAGGCCCGCAAGCACAAGGGCTATGACCCCTACTCGGGCCAGGGCTACTACGAGACCTACGAGGGCTATGACGAGGGCGAGGGCCTGAAGGGCAAGATCCGCTCCAAGGCCCGGGAGGCGGTGCAGGCGGCCAAGTCCGGCCTGTCCACGGCCAAGGAGAAGGTCTCGGGGGCGGTGGACACGGCCCGCCACTCCACCTCGGGCGGCGTGGACCAGGCCAAGACCCGGGCGTCGGGCGTGCTGGGCGGCGTGCAGAGCCGCGCCGGCGACCTCGGCCAGCGGGCGCAGGTCCGCTACCGGGAGACCCTGGACGCCGAGCCGCTGATCCTGGGCGCGATCGGCCTGGCCGTGGGCATGGCCATCGGCGCCTCGATCCCGTCCACCCGCACCGAGAACCGGCTGATCGGCCCGCACCGCGACAAGCTGGTCGGCCGGGGCCGGGACCTGGCGAAGAACTCGCTGCACGAGGCCCGCACGGTCGCCCAGCGCGCCTATGGCCAGGTGAAGGAGGAACTTCACCGCCAGACCGGGCCCGACGGCGACGGCTCGACGCTGAAGGACAAGGCCAAGGCCCTGGCCGACGCCGGCGTCTCCAGCGTGCGCGACGACGTGGACAACCGGCTGGCCCACTAGCGGCCGGTCGCGCTGTCCCCCTGTAAGAGGGCGGCCGAGGGTGAGCCTCGGCCGCCCTTTTTCGCGCCCGGGATGGCCCCGCGGGAACCGGCGGCGCGGCCCACGGCTTCCCGGTGCGTCCAAACAGGGAGAGACCGATGAGGACCAAGTCGAAGACAGCGGCGGTGTTCGTGACCTGCGCGGCCGCCGCGGCGCTGCTGATGGCCTGCAGCCAGAAGCGCGAAGCCGAGGCCGACACCGGGCTGGCCAAGGCGGAGGTCAGCACGACCTTGCCCGAAAGCCAGGTGAGCGACGCCCAGCTGGAAGCCGCGGCCGTGGGCGCGGCGGCGGTGGCCGAAACGCCGCAGGGCTCGGACACCGCGGTGGTGGTCGCTCCTCCGGATGACACCACCATCACGGCCACGACGACGCCCCCTCCGGCGACCACGACCACGCCTCCGGCGACGACGACGACCACGCCGCCCAGCAAGTAGGGTTCAGTTCGCGGCGGTCCAGCTTCGTAGGGCCGCCGCGGCCTTCCAGCCCAGCCACGCGCCCGGCAGCATCAGCAGGCCGGCGGCGAACACCGGCGCCCAGGGGCCGATCTGCGAAAACAGCGCCCCGCCGAGCAGCGGACCCATGACGCGGGACAGCGAGCCCGAGGCGGTGGCCGCGCCCAGCACCGCGCCCTGACGGTCGGCGCTGCTGGAGCGGGAGGCGATGGCCATGGCGGCCGGCTGCCAGGCGGCGTGGCCCGCGACCGAGATCACCAGCAGGACCGCGGCCAGCAGGCCCCACGGGGCGGCGGCCATGGCGCAGGTGGTGACGGCCGCCAGCACGAGGCCGGTGACGATGGTCGCCCCCAGGCCCAGGCGGCGCACCATCATGCCTGCGAGCATGCCCTGGGCCAGGGCGGCGGCGACGCCGGTGAGGGCCATGACCAGGCCGACCTCGCGCGGGCCCCAGTGGAAGCGGGCGTCCATCCACAGGCCCAGGACCGACCACAGGGCCGAGCTGGCGAAGAAGCCGAAGAAGATGGTGGCGAAGATCCGGGTCAGGACCGGGTGGCCGGCCACTTCCTGCAGGCCGGCGAGGGGATTGCGCCGGGGGCCGGCGGGGGCGCCGGGGCGGCGGAACTCGCGCACGAAGGCCAGGATGCCGATCACCGCCAGGACGCAGAGGCCCGCGGCCAGCAGCAGCGGCGGTCGGAAGCCGGCGGCGCCCAGCTCGGGCCGGGCCATCAGCCCGCCGATGGCCGGCCCCACCACGAAGCCCACCCCGAAGGCCGAGCCCACCAGGCCCAGCCGCCCGGCCAGGCGCTCGGGCGGGGAGACATCGACGATGTAGCCCTGGATGGTGGACATGTTGCCGGAGAAGAAGCCGGCGAAGGCCCGGGCGGCGACCGCCACCCAGATGCTGGGCGCGAAGGCGAGGGCCACATAGCCGATCGCCGAACAGACGATGGTGACCAGCAGCACCGGCCGGCGGCCGATGCGGTCGGACAGCCGGCCCCAGAACAGCTCGCCAAGGAACTGGCCGGCGGAGAACACCGAGAACAGCAGGGTCACCTGCCAGGCCTCGGCCTGGAAGACGGTGGCGAAGAACGGCAGCAGGGGGATGACCACCCCGAAGCCGATCAGGCTGAGGAACACCAGCAGCAGCATGACCGGCAGGGCGCCGGCCGGAGCTTCGGGACGCGGGGCGCCGGCGGCGGGAGACTGGTGTTCGGCGGAGGCCATGACCCGGCTTAGCGCTGCCGTCGCCGCGCCTCCACCCGAAAAACGACGGGGCCCCGGCTCACGCCGGGACCCCGCATGCCGGAATGGCCGGACGGCCGCGGCGTCAGGGCTTCAGCAGCACCTTCACGCAGCCGTCCTTCTTGTCGCGGAACAGCTTGTACATCTCGGGCCCCTGGCCGAGCGGAGCCGTGTGGGTGATGAGGAAGGTGGGGTCGATCTCGCCCTCGTCGATGCGGCGAAGCAGGTCGTCGGTCCACTTCTTCACATGGGTCTGGCCCGTGCGCAGGGTGAGCCCCTTGTTCATCAGGGCGCCCATGGGGATCATGTTGGACATGCCGCCGTAAACCCCGGGGATGGAGATGCGGCCGGCGGCCTTGCAGGCCATGATCGCCTCGCGCAGGGCGATGGGGCGTTCGGTCTCGAGCTTGAGCGCGGTCTGCACCCGGTCGATCAGCTCCAGCACCTTGGTGGGGCCGTGGGCCTCGATGCCGACGGCGTCGATGACCACCTCCGGGCCGTGGCCGTCGGTGATGTCCTTGAGGGTGGGGATCACCTTGGCGCCCCGGCGATCCAGCACCTCGCAGCCGATGTCGGCGGCCAGGGCCAGGCGCTCGGGCACGTCGTCGATGACGATCACCCGCTTGGCTCCCATGACCAGGGCCGAATAGGCCGAGAAGAGGCCCACGGGACCGGCGCCCCAGACGGCGACGGTGTCTTCCGGCGTGATCTCGGCCTGGGCGGCGGCCTGCCAGCCGGTGGGCAGGATGTCGGACAGGAAGATGTACTTCTCATCCGGGCCCGTCTTGGGGATCTTGACCACGGTGGTGGCGGCGTAGGGCACCCGCATGTACTCGGCCTGACCCCCGGCGTAGCCGCCGGTGATGTGCGAATAGCCGAACAGGCCGGCCACGGTGTCGCCGAAGAAGGCCTTGGCGAGGTCGCCGTTGCGGTTGGTGACCTGACAGGCGGAATAGTTCTGGGCGAGGCACTGCTCGCAGCGGCCGCAGATCATCTGGAAGGGGACGACCACGCGGTCGCCCACGTTGAGGCCGGCGGCGCGGGCCTCGGCGCCCACCTCGACGACCTCGCCCATGGGCTCGTGGCCCATGACGTCGCCCTTGCACATGGTGGGCACGAAGCCGTTCATCAGGTGCAGGTCGGAGCCGCAGATGCAGGTGGTGGTGACGCGGATGATGGCGTCCTTGGGATCCTCGATGATCGGATCGGGGACCTCCTCGCAGCGGAGGTCCTTCTTGCCTTGCCAGCAGATGGCTTTCATTCGCGGGTGCTCCTAGTCGCAGGTGCGCTTCACGGTGCTCATCCGCACGGCGGCGAGCAGGTCGAGGGCGGTGACGGCGGCCACCACGCCCAGGGCGATGCGGACATTGCCCCGCTTGGGGTTGTCGGCCCGGTTCAGGCGGCTGAGCACCGCCAGGTCGAAGACGTCGCCGGCGACGCGGGTCCACAGGACGTCGGTGCGGGTCGGATCCCCCACCAGGCTGAAGCCGGTGTAGAACTCGCGCAGGCCGAAGGCGGTCTGGATCACCGCCGGGTGGGCGTCCATGCCCAGGAAGCGGTTGACGCTCTTGGGGAAGAAGGTCCCCCAGACGCCCAGGCCGATGGCGTTCTGGCCGAGGGCGCCCGACAGGGTCGGGGTCAGCGCCGGCTTGGCGCGGACGCGATCAGTGGCCAGGGTGATGCGCGTACCGCCGGGCAGCGACAGGACCGCCGTGGGCGCGCGGGCGAAGTTCTGGAAGGCCTCGCCGGTGAGCCAGCTGCGGGCCTCCCCAATGCCGGAGGACGATGCGCCGTCGCCGCGCTCGCGGGACGGTTCGGATAGAGTCTCAGAGAGCGACACGTCCGGGGGCTCCTCTCGATCAGTGAAGGGGGTCGCCCTTGGAGACGGTCGAGCCGCCCATCCTGTTCCCTCGAATGTCGAAAGATCGTCGGATGGCGGTGCTGATTGCGAAAACGCCCGCCGGAGGACCGGCGGGCGCGGGATTTTCGCATAGTTCCGAAGGGCTTACTGCATGCCCTGCTTGATCTGGTTCACCCGGTCGTGGTGGGCCTGGATCTTGGGCGCGGCCTTCTGGGCCAGGGCCTTCAGCTCGGCGTTGTCGCCGTTCTGGGCGTAGCCGGTCATCAGGGTGTGGGCCTCGCCGTGCGCGGCGTCCTGCTGGGCGATGTAGGCCTTGTCGAAGTCGGCGCCGTTGGCGGCGCGCAGGTTGTCGAGCATGCCCTTGCGGCGCTGGTCGAGCTCGGCCGGCGGGTTGATGCCGACCTTCTGCAGGATGGCCTTCATCTCGTTCGACATGGCGGTATGGTCGGCGACCATCTGCTTGCCGAGGGCCTTCACGTCGGCGGACATGCCCTTCTGCTGGGCCAGCTTGCCGGCTTCGATCTCGTACATGTCGCTCTGCGCGGCGTTGCTCACGAAGGCGTCGGTGGAGTTGGCGCCGAGGGTGGAGGCCGAGACGGAACCCACGGCCGCGCCGACCGCGTCCTGAGCGGCGTTCACCGGCTGGCTCTGGCCGGGGTTGGCCTCGTTGTTGGCGGCTTCCTGGCGATTGCAGGCGGCGAGCGTCAGCGCCGAGGCGGCGGCGGCGCAAATCAGGAACGCGCGATTCATGGACAGCATCTCCCTATCCGAGGTCTGGAACCCCGGAATGCCAAGCTAGGGCCTTGGTTCCCGGACAAGCAGGGCCGCGGCAGGGATCAGGAAGAGCCGGCCCCCCTGGAGGTCGAGGGCGAGGCGGTAGCGGCGGAAGAGGCCGGACCCCAGCAGGCCCTGGGGGATGGGGCCGCGGGCGCTGGGCGAATAGATCTGCACGTCGACGCCGCGCAGGGTGACGCCGGCGACCTGGATCGCGGCGGCGCGCACCATCTGGTCGATGCTGACCCCGCCGAGGCTGACGGAATGAGCCTCGCGCACTTCCCGGCCGGGGGCGAGCAGGCCGGCTTCCCGGGCGGCGTTGGCGGAGAGGGCCAGGAGGCCGGTGGCGCCGGTGTCCACCAGCACCTCGATGGGAGCGGCCTGCTCCACCTGGACCTCCACCATGGGCGCGCCGCGCACGAGCTTGAGCGGGACCTCGCGGGCGTCCGGCGGCGGGCGGAAGGCGGCCGGGCGGTGGAAGCGGACGCGGTCGCGGGGGTAGTCGGCGTCGAGCACCAGTTCGCGCAGCACGTCTCGCCCCAGCAGCATCTGGAACGCGCGGCCGGTGGCCGAGGACAGGGCGGCGATGTCGAGGACGGCGGCCCGCATGCCCTGGACCGAAAGGCCCGGGAGGGCGAGGTCGAAGCGGACGGTGTGGGTCAGGCTGGGCTCGCCGCTGACGCCATAGGCCAGCATCGGCAGGGTCATGGCCTGGGGCAGGCCGAGCCGCTCGGCCAGGGCCCGGTCGATGGCCGAGAACTGCGCTCCGGAGTCGACCACGATGCGGATGGGGTGGCCGGCGGCCTCGCCGTCGATCTCGATCAGGCGGGCGTTCCTCGGCAGGGGCATCCAGGGCGAGGCCTCGCCCTTGGCGAACGCGATCCTGGGCGGCGGCCAGGGGATGCGGTCGCGGATCATGTAGAGCGCAGCGCCGCCGGCGGCGAGCAGACCAAGGCGTGAGACGAGGGCGCGGCGGGAGATCACGCCCCGTCTCTAACGGCAAGCGTCCGGCGGAAGAAGGGCGGCGTGGGTCCGGCCCCCACGTCGGCTACTGGGTCTGGAGTTCGTCGGCGCCGATGGCGTAGGCGCCGTCCAGCCAGGCCTCGATCTCCCGGGCGGCGGGGTGGTCGTGTCCGGCCAGGCGTTCGCGCAGGCGGGCCTTGAGCTCCTCGGACATGCCATCGAGGCCGGAGTCCTGCAGGGCCAGCAGGTTGCGCTCCACCAGGGCCGCCAAGTCCTCGCCCAGCACCTGGCGGGCGGCGCGCCGGAAGCTGTCGGCATAGGCGTAGGCCTCGCCCGCCGCATAGCTGTCGGCCAGGGTGAGGGCCGGGATGCGGCTGAGCACGGCCTGGGAGGCGGTGTTGATCCCGTGGGCGGCCAGGTGCGGGCCGATGGCCGCGGGCCGGCCGGTGAAGGCGCGCAGGTGCAGGAAGCGGCTCATGCGCGGGCCGTCGTTGACCGGGTAGTTGTCCCAGAGGAACGGCTTGCGGCGCAGCTGGCCGGCCACCCGGGCCAGGTGCGCCGGGGTGATCTGCAGGCTGCAGACCTCCTCGCCGGTCCACATGATGTCGATGGCCGGGTGGAGGGCGGCGCCCAGGTCCTCGAGGTAGCCGGGCGGCCGGGGGCCGAACACCCGGTCGAGGACGGGATCGTCGGAATAGTAGCTGGGGCAGACGACGAGCCGGACGCCTGGCGCGCGGGCGGCGATCCAGTGGACGATCTCGGCCTGGCGGGCGGCCAGGTCCGGCAGGTCGCCCCGCATGTCGTCGAAGAAGACGCCCAGGTCGTCCAGGCCGAGGGCGGTGAGCTGGCGGAGCTTGGTCGCCAGGGCGGCCTGGGCGGCGGCGTCGAAGTCGCGATAGAGCTCGTAGGGGCTGAGGCCGACGCCAAAACGGACGCTTTCGGCCCGGCAGACCGCCGCGAAGTCCGCGAGGGCGGCGAGCTCGGCGTCGGGATAGGGCTCGCGCCAGCGCCTGCGCAGGTAGGCGTCGGCCTTGGGGGCGTAGAGATAGAAGCCATAGCCGGCCGGCTTCAGCGCCCGCACCATCCGGGCGCGCTCGTCCCAGGCGTAGGGACGGCCGAAGAAGCCTTCGATGATTCCCAGGGGCGGCGGCATCGGGCGACCATAAGCGGGCGATTGCTGTAACGGCGTAAATTCGTAAGGTCGCGCTTCAACGAGAGGAAACGCCATGAACCCGAACGCCGAGTTCGACCTGATCGTCTACGGCGCCAGCGGCTACACCGGCCGGCTGGTGGCCGAGCACCTGGCCAAGCGCTACGGCGTGGGCGGGGAGGTGAAGTGGGCCATGGCGGGGCGCTCGGCCGAGAAGTTGGCGCAGGTGCGCGACGAGATCGGCGCGCCGAAGGACACCCCCCTGCTGACGGCCGATGCGGGCGATCCGGACCAGGTGCGCAAACTGGTGCGGCGGACCAAGGCGGTGATCACCACGGTGGGGCCCTATCAGCTGTACGGCTCGGACCTGGTGGCCGCCTGCGCCGAGGCGGGGACCGACTACCTGGACCTGTGCGGCGAACCCACCTGGATGCGGCAGATGATCGACGCCCATGAGGCGGCGGCCAAGGCCAGCGGGGCGCGGATCCTGTTCTCGTGCGGCTTCGACTCCATCCCCTTCGAGCTCGGGGTCTACTTCACCCAGGAGACGGCGAAGGCCAAGCTAGGCGGGCCGGTCCCGCGGGTGAAGGGGCGGGTGCGCGCCATGCAGGGCGGCCTGTCGGGCGGCACGGCGGCCAGCGGCAAGGCCACCATGGAGGCGCTCCAGAAGGACCCGTCGCTGATGGCGGTGATGATGAGCCCGTTCGGCCTGACGCCCGGCTTCCAGGGCCCGGCCCAGCCGCCGGGGATGAGCGCCGAGGAGGACCCGGACGTGGGGCCGGTCTCCCCGTTCATGATGGCGGTGATCAACACCAAGAACGTCCACCGCTCGAACCTGCTGATGGGCCATCCCTACGGGCAGGACTTCACCTACGACGAGATGGTCATGGGCGGCCCGGCGGGTCCGGCGACCTTCACCGACCTGGGCGCGCTGCCGGGCGGCGGGCCGAAGCCCGGGGAAGGCCCCACGCCCGAGGAGCGGGAGGCCGGCTTCTACGACCTGCTGTTCATCGGCATCGGCCAGGACGGGCGGAAGGTGCGGGCCAGCGTGAAGGGCGACAAGGACCCCGGCTACGGCTCCACCTCCAAGATGCTGGCCGAGACCGCCCTGGCCCTGGTGAACGCCCCGGATGTGCCCGGCGGCATCTGGACGCCGGGCGCGGCCCTGCAGGGCCGGCTCGTCGAACGGCTTTCGCAGAACGCGGGGCTGACTTTCGAGGTCGAAGCCGCTTAAGACGACGCCCATGGGGCGCGTGATCTCGATCGGCGAAGTGATGGTGGAGCTGAGCCTGGCCGGGGGCGGCCAGGCTGGCCTGGCCTTCGCGGGCGACACCTACAACACCGCCGTCTACCTGGCCCGGCTGGGGCATCAGGTGGCCTACGCCACGGTGCTGGGGGCGGAGGACCCGTTCAGCCGCGGCATCGAAGCGGGGATGGCCGCCGAGGGGATCGACACCGGCCTGATGGCGCGGGCGGAGGGGCGCGTGCCCGGCCTCTACGCCATCGAGCGCGACGCCGGCGGCGAGCGGCGGTTCTTCTACTGGCGGGGCGAGGCGCCGGTGCGCCAGTTCGCCGAGCTGGCCGACCAGGAAGCGCTGGCGGCCGCGGCGAAGGCGGCGGACCTGACCTATTACTCGGCCATCACCCTGGCGGTGGTGGGCGAGGCCGGCCGCGCGCGGCTGGCCGAGCTGTCGGCCCAGGCCAGGGCGGTGGGGTTCGACCTGAACTATCGGGCCCGGCTGTGGCCGGACGTGCAGACGGCGCGGGCCGCCATAGAGGCGGCGGCGGGGCAGGCGAGGTTCGTCTCGGCCAGCGACGAGGACCTGGGCGCCCTGGGGCTGGGAGCCGAGGCGCCCGAGCGCTGGGCGGCGGCCGGGGCCGAGGTGATCCACCGGGCGCAGGACCATTCGCTGCGGATCCTGCGGCCGGACGCCGAGCCGCTGCGGATGGCGGCGGGCGAGACGGGGCCGGCCAAGGACACCACCGGCGCGGGGGACAGCTTCAACGCCGGCTACCTGGCCGCCCGGCTGGACGGGGCGGAGCCGGAGGCGGCGGTGAGGGCGGGCCGCCGGCTGGCGGGCGAGGTGGTGCGGCACATCGGGGCGATCATCCCCCGCGAGGCGATGCCCGCCGCCGCTACATGAGCCCCAGGGCCTTGAGGCTGGCGACGCCGTCGCGTGGCCCAATTCGTGGAACACGACGTAGTTCAGGCCCTCCTGTCCGGTAGAGAAGGCGTGTTGGAAGGCGGCGATCTGCGTCGGGTTTATGTCAATCCGAAACGTTGCAGCTCCGGGCGTCATCGATGACGGGATTGTCTGGGCCCCGGTGCTACCGACTACATTGGCCGTGATGTTGAACGTCACCTTCGCGAAGGTGTCCTGGTACTGCTGAGCAGTGATGACTCGGCCGTCTATGTTCACAAACACGGAGTCGCCGCCATTCTCGAAAATCGCGAGCGAGACGGCGTAGTGGATGTCGGCGACGATATTCTTGACCGTGCTTATGACCCTCTGCACGTCTGGGTCATTTAAGTCGAGGCTCGGATCGACAGTGACCCGGGCACCAGCGACCGAGACCGCGTCGCCCTCAAAGGGGGCAAGGCCCCCAGCGCCGGGCGAGGAGCCATTGTAGACGCCATTGTTGAAACCCCAGTACGCGTAGCCCCATCCAAGGAGGGAGCGAAGACCCGAAGTTCGTCCACAACGACGGGCGTAAGGTTAGACATGGCAGACTCCCCGCGTGCGCGCGTGCCCCGCGCCATCCCGCCCCACACCTATAAGTTGCGTTTCTGGTGAAGAGGCTGTCAATCTCGGTTGGGGCGCTGTCAGCTGATGGCGAGAATTTTTACGCCAACGACCTTCCATCCCGACCCGGTCCGAGCGAGATGCAGCAGCCGTTCCCCACCGCCTAAGCTCGCGCGCTCAACCGTCGCGAAGACTAGAGCGTTGCTGCCGTCCGAACTGATCACCGGCTCGCCGATCTTGTGCACGAAGGGACTATTTGCAGCCGGCGGTGGGCGCAGGACCTTGGCGGTTTCAGATGCGTCGAGCGTACTCGCCCCTGTTGTGCGGATCTGATCTAGCGCATCCTTGCAAACGGGCCTCGCCCACCGCTGAGCTGCATAGAACCGATGGACCAAGTCGGGCGAAGGGGCGTCCCCGTCCCAACCCGAGCCCACTGTAGCTTCGCTGTGGCGAGCAAGAGAGAAGGTTGGGGGAGAGAGGCTGAGTGTAACGCGTTGCCAGTCCTTGGCTCCCGCGAGCAAGGCCGGCATGACAGCCTTGGCCACTTCGCATGCCGCGTCGTTCGTAGACGTGAAACCAGTCTTGCTGGCCGCTTGCACATGACCGGCGCCAACAATCGCTAGCACTACCGCGACACTAGTCCGCCGCCAGGGTCGAGCCATCGCCTCGCTCCAATGACCCCGCCCAGGCTGAGAGAACGGGAAATCGCTCGAAATGACAACTGCGACGACAAGGCGAGCGGAGCGGGTTGCAATCTAGCTGTCGAAGCGAGGTGGTGCGGCACATCGGGGCGATCATCCCCCGCGAGGCGATGCCCGCCGCCGCTACATGAGCCCCAGGGCCTTGAGGCTGGCGACGCCGTCGCGGCCGACGACGAGATGGTCGTGGACGGCGATGCGCAGGGCGCGGGCCGCGTCCACCACCTGGCGGGTCATGTCCACATCGGCGGTGGAGGGCGAGGGATCGCCCGAGGGATGGTTGCGCACCTCCCCGCCGTGGCTCCGTAAGTCCCAGAATTAAAAAGAAGTTCTCTGCTTACTCTTAGGCGTGGGGGACGCGGTCTGGGGGCAGTTTCGACGAGTAAGACCGCTTCGTAACGTGCCATCACCCATGTTCACGCCGCCGATGCGCAAAGGGGTTCGGTAGGCAATCTAGCACAGCTGCCGCTGCAAATCCGCCCGGCCTGTGGCCCGCGAAACCATGGGGCCGGGCTCTTCGAACGCGACATACGATGTGCATCCTTTGGAGGATTCCGCCGTATCGGCACAAAGCCGCGTCGAGCGTGAACCGGTATCCAGACCGCCCGCCGAAATCTGACATTGTCAGCTTCTCGCGTGCGCTGCGTTGACATTTTCGATCGACTCGTTCAGCCTTCCTGACATGGGAGGCGGCGCCATGAGCGACGGTCCGTACAAGACCATGAAGATGAGCCGGCCGTGGAAGAGGCTGGCTAAGATCGCTGCGAACCCCGCCCACTCGGTGGCCGAAGCGGCGGAGGCGTTTCAGCCGGCACTGTTGAGCGAGTGGGGCGCGGTGCGGGCGGCGTTCGCCAGGGAGATCCGTGCGGCGCTCGGCGACAACGACCGCGGCAACCTGTTTGCCGAAGTCGCCGTCAGCGAGACCCAGCGTTTGAAGGCCTCGGCGCAGAATCCGGTTGAAGCGCTGTTTGCGGCTCAGGCGTGCGACGTCGCTCGGGACGGTCAAGTCGGACCCGCGGCGTATGAAGCGGCGATTAAGGCGACTCTCGACGAGCGTGCCCTGCAACGGTCGCGGCAGATGGAGGAGCACTACTTGGGCGAAGGTTCGCCGGATGCAGGTCGGCTGCGGGCCAAACTCCAAAGCGCCATCCCTGGCGTCGGCACCGACCGCCTTGCGGCCGGCATCGCCGCCGGCGAGGGCGTGCGGAGTCTAGCGCAAAGGGTCGATCGCTCAGGTTTGGACGAAGGGCCGCCGCTATGAACGCCATCAACCTGAACATCAACATGCCGAGCCTGACCCTAGACGCTCTGGAGCCAGGCGCGCCGCTGCGCGACGGTGCGGCTAGCGCGCCGATCGGGCAGGTCCTGCAGCTCGATACTCAGGGGCTGGAGTCCTACTTCTTCGCTGATTGGAACCCGGTGCTAGTGGACCTGCTGGTGGTCGCGGCGGCGGCCGAGTTCTGCGACGTCAGCCGCCGGCGCCCGGAGTACACCTGGAGCCGTTGTTTCGACGTGCGGATCGCGGTCCATGACCCGAAGCTCTGGAATCGGTCGGACGTGCGCGAGTTGTTGGAAGAGACCCTGGGCTATCTGACCGGCGACGCCTGGATCTTCAGCTTCGTTCAGCGCCGGCGCGACGTCCCGCGCGTGGCTCAGGGCAACCTGCAGCTCCAGTCGGGCGCGCGTCTGATCATGCCCTACAGCGACGGCCTGGATTCTCGCGCCGTTCGCGCCTTGGTCTCTGCTAGCGAAGGGGGTGGCGGCCTTGTCGCGGTGCGTCTGGGCGTCGGCGGGGTCGATCAGCCCCGCAGCAAAAGGAAGCGCGCCCCCTTCGCCGTTGTCCCCTACAAGCTCAAGCGCCCACGAAACGGCGAGAGCTCGGCCCGATCACGTGGCTTCAAGTTCGCCGCTGTTACCGGAATTGCGGCGCTGATGGCGGGGGTACAGCGCATCGTGGTGACCGAGAGCGGGCAGGGCGCGTTTGGCCCGATGCTAGCCGTCAGCGGGCAGATTTACCCTGACTACCGAGTTCACCCGACTTTCTCGCGGCGCATGGAACGTCTGCTGCACGCTATTAGCGGCAAGAATGTCCGCTACGAATATCCCCGGCTGTGGAGCACCAAGGGCGAGACCCTCCGCGCTGCGCAGGCGCTCAAGGCGGCGCCAACTTGGACCGACACCCGGTCTTGCTGGCAGCAGTCGCGCCACTGCTCCGTTGACGGCCGACGGCGCCAATGCGGGATCTGCGCGGCGTGCATGCTACGGCGGATGAGCATGTTCACTGCCGGGATCGACGAGCCGGCTGAAACCTACATCTGGGACAACCTCTCCGCCGAACGCCTGGAGGAGGGCGCAGCCAAGGGGTTTGACGGTATCACCTCCAAACTGCGCGCCTACGCTGTGGCAGGGGTTCTGCACATGGACCACTTGGCCGAATTAGCCGAATCGCCGCTACACGCGCGCTCCCTTCGCCGCGCCGCGCGTGAGACCGCGGAGGCCTTGAACGGAGACCCGGCGGAGGTGGAGCAGCAGTTGCGTGAGATGTTGGGCCGGCATGCCGCCGAATGGCGTGGGTTTCGCCAGTCGCTCGGGCCCAACTCGTTCGTCGCGCGCCTTGCCAGCGCAAGGCCATGAGCGACGAGCTTACAACTGTCGAGATCGGCGACCGGCTCCGAGTTGCCCGAGAGTCGGCGAAGGTCACCCAGGCGGCGGCGGCGGAGGCGCTCCAGGTTGCGCGGACAACCGTAGTGGCGATCGAGCAGGGCCAGCGTAAGCCGCGGTTGGAGGAATTGCAGAAGTTCGCCGCGCTCTATGCAGTGTCGGTCAACAGCCTCCTGCGGCGCGAAGCCGTACAGGTCGACTTGAAACCTCGGTTCCGGCGAGCGGGCCAGGCCGACGCAGAGGTCGAAGCCGCGGTGGCGCTCTTGACCACCCTCGTCCAGGCCGAATTGGAGCTCGAAGATCTTCTGGGGGTGCAGCGGGTGCGCAACGACCCGCCCGAGCGCCCATTGCTTCCAGGCAATGTCGCCCTCCAGGCCGAACAGGATGCGGCCGAGCTGCGCCAATGGTTAGGCGTCGGCATGGCCCCGATCCACGACATGATGTCGGTGCTCGAGCTGCAGCTGGGTGTGCGGGTGTTTGTCCGACGCCTCCCGGCGAAGATCTCTGGCCTCTACGCCTTCGACGACCGCGCGGGCGCCTGCATCTTGCTAAACGCTACCCACCCGAAGGATCGGCGGGCCCAGACCGGCGCCCATGAGCTTGGACATTTCATTTCAACCCGGCGGGCACCCGACGCGCTTCACGCCGGCTCGCCGGAGAGCACCCGCGAGGAGCGCTACGCGATTACGTTCGCCCGCGCGTTTCTCACCCCCGCGCGAACTGTGATGGCGATGTTCAAGGAGATCACCGCCGGTGCCACCCAGCTGACCCGGCGCCACATCATCCTCTTGGCGCATGCCTTTGGTGTGTCACGCGAAGCCATGGTGCGTCGGCTGGAGGAGCTTGGCCTGACAAAGTCGGGTACTTGGGACTGGTTCGAAAACACCGGCGGGATCACTGATCAGCAGGCCACGCAGGTGCTGGGTGAGGGGGCGGGGCTGGACGCGGCTCGGGCCGATGCCGCGCGGCCTGTTTCGATGCGGCTAGCACTCTTGGTGGGTGAGGCCTGGGCCAAAGGACTGCTCAGCGAGGGGCAGATCGCCCGGCTGCTGCAGCTCGATCGTGTTGAGGTGCGTGAACTGGTCGACGCTTACGAAGACGAAGGTGTCGGCCGTGAAGATTCTCCGCGACTGATGGGTTGAGACAGCCCGGATGATGGTCGCGGACGCGAGCGTGTGGATCAATCTGGCCGCAACCGGTGAGGCCAATCGGATTCTGCAGGCGCTCCCGCGCCCGTTGGCGATCACGGACGTCGCGCTAGGGGAGCTGGAGAGGGGCCGCCCAAAGGGGCGGCGTGCCGCAGACGAGGTCGCCGCGCTTCTGCACATGGGGCTGATGCACATCGTGCCCCTAGCGACCGAAGACGAGCCGCTGTTCCTCTCTTTGGTGGCGGGCCCCGCGTCGGAAACCCTTGACGACGGGGAGGCTGCGACCTTGGCCTGCGCAGCGCGCCTGGGCGCTGGCGCGGTCATCGATGAGCGCAAGGCGACGAGCCTGGCGGCCCGCCGCCTCGCAGATATGGCCGTGTGTTGCACCTGTGATCTGCTGTTGGGGCCCGACGTGCGCAGAGCCCTTAGTTCGGCAGAGCTAGCCAACGCGGTGTTCGCAGCGCTGACCGACGCCCGAATGCGGGTGCCGGACGGACATGCGGTGGCCGTTGTCGATCTAGTCGGCGACCGGGCCGCGTCCTGCTTGAGCATTCCGAGCCGCTTTCGGATTCCCGGCGCAGCGACTTGAAGTCCGGGCTGCAGCTGGGGCTTTGATCTTGGGGGTGGCGTCGAGCCTTGTCGACGGTTGATGCCGTCCCAGTCGGCTGATCAATCCGCGATCACCGGACCTGTCGGCATTGGACTACGTTTTTCCTATCCCACGCGTCGAGCTCCGCCACGGGGTACAGCACGCCTTTTCCGACTTTGACGTAGGATGGGCCAATTCGCATCGCGCGCCAGTTCCGAAGAGTCCCTGGTGAGATCTCGCCCCGGTACCGCTGCGAGACTTCATCGGCCGTAAGATACTGTTCGTTCGACATGGGTCCGGTCCTTCTTCCCTGGAACACCGGGTGATCAGGGATCATCCCGCGCCTGCACGATGGAGAATCAGCATCGCTGGCAGGCGGCGGAAGAGGCCAGACGATGGCGTAGCAGAATCGGCGCCTGCAGCGTGTGAAACGGCCGGCAGGCCCTCTGCTCTAAACCCCGCTGAGCCATCGAAGGATGAGAGGCGGCGCCGCGAGCGTCGCCGGGGTGTCCTGTGGCTGGCAACTACTCGGAATGCGGTTCGCCTGCGCCGATCATCGCATCGAAGGCGCACGTGAAAGGGCAGGCGGGAGTAGCGGCCTCGTGGTGCCGTCTGCTAACTCTTGTGCGGAAGCTGAGCTGATAGCGGATCCAGGTAAGGGCTGCCCCACTCGTGGTGAAATGGAATTCCAGCCCACATCCCATCTCCGACATTCGCGATTGGAGCGATTTGGGGCGCCTCGAGCTGCGTCCTGACTTCCAGCGCAAAGAGGTTTGGTCTGACGCCGCCAAGGTGATGCTGATCGACACGATCGTTAGCGGCGTCCCGATGCCCAAGGTGTTTCTCGCGACAGAGATTCGGGGGGGCAAGACCCATCGAGTGGTGATCGACGGTCAGCAACGTTTGAGCACGATCCTAGCGTTTCTTCGGGACGAATTCCCACTCTCCCCACCATACGAAGGGCCACTTCAGGGGAAGGTGTTCAGCCAGTTCACAGAGGACGAGGCCAACAATTTTCTCAGCTACAAAATCGATTTTAACGAGGCGGTGAACCCGACGGACCGCGAAATCCGAGAGGTTTATGCGCGGGTTAATAAGTATACTGTTCCGCTAAATAAGCAGGAGTTGCGCAGGGCTGACTATCCGGGCGATTTTCTAAATGTCTCCGAGGAGCTCGCGGTCCATCCGTACCTGGAGGACGCGAAGATCTTCTCGCCGGCCCAGCGTCGTCGCTATTCAGACGTTGAGTACATATCTGAGATCCTGGCGGCCATGCTTGATGGAATTCAGGACAAGAAGGGCGGTTTGGACGCGTTCTACCAAGAATATGCCTCTTGGGATAAGGCGGGGCGCCAGAAAATCGAAACCGAATTCGAAGATGTCGTCGATAATCTGAAGCTCATATTCGGAAGCGAATGGGAGCTTTCGAAGACAAGATTTAATCAGAGAGCAGATTTCTATTCTTTGTTTACGGCAATTCTTGAGTTGCGGCGGGAAGGTGGTTCCCTGGAAGGCAAAGACCTACAGCCGCTGATCGACGACCTGCGGATGCTCGACTTCCATATCGAACCCGAGTCGACCGTGGCGCTGCTAAGTGAGTACGCGATCAAGTGTGTGTCTCAAGCCAACACTGCCGCGAGCCGCCGCTGGCGCCACGAAATCCTAAAGACCGTGCTCAGCGGGACGTTCTTGTCGAGACCGCCGAACGCTGCGGGAGCGGACGCCTTTGTAAGCATGCTCTCCGACGCCTACCAGGGCGACGGTATGTGTCCGCCTGCAATTCAAGAATGCGCAGTCTGCGACGAGGTTGTCGCGGCTGATCTGTCGGACGCCCGGATCGCTTGGCCCCGCGGTGCCGGTGTCTATCAGATGAGCAATGCTGTGTTCGTGCATTCGGAGCGGTGCGTAGAAGACGCCGCGGATCTCCAAGTGGCCGAAGCGGTCTCGGATTCAGATGTCCGTCAACAGAATCTATTTTGATCCTGAAGAGGCCAAACGCAGACATTTCGATCTGCAACGGCGCCTGAAGACCGACGAGGGCCGTTCGTATGAGCTCGTGGAGTGGCTCGGCCGCGGCGGGAACGGCGCCGTGTTCTCCTGCGTAGATAGGGCGACCGGTGACGAGTTTGCTGTGAAGTTCCTTCTAACCCGCGGATGGAAGCCGAGCCGTCGCTTCCTGCGCGAGATTAAGCTGCTCCGAACGGTGAAGAATGACCACGTAATCAAGATGCATGGGTCGGGAAAGATCCGAGCAGATGAAGTGGTGGACGGTACAAAGAGGGCGATCACGATACCCTTCTTCATTATGGACCTGGCGCAATGCAATCTAACCAAGGTGCTTGCGCCTGGGGCGCGTCCGCCTCCACCTGAGACCTATATGGGGCAATTTCGCGGCCTGGCTGCTGCATTGGCCGATCTTCACGCCGTGGCTATTCACAGGGACATAAAGCCCGAGAATATTCTCGTCCAAGGCGACAAATGGCTACTCGGCGACTACGGTCTGTGTGCCTTTGTAGGTGGGCCAGAAGAAGAGCTTACGGGGGATAAAGAAAACGTCGGGCCACGATATTGGATGTCGCCCGAGGGACATAACCGAAGGATCGGCCAGGCCGACACCATTTGCGCCGCGTCGGACGTCTATCAGATGGCTGCAGTTTTCTGGTACGTCGTCACAGGCCGACACCCTAGCGGTAACCTTACCCGCGATGATTGGCGGGGTCCCGAAGGTCTCTTCGATCCGGTGTACCGAGCGCTCCTTCACGACCGAGCCAGGAGGCCGCCGGATGGGCAGGCATTCCGCGACGAGATCAACGCGGCGCTTCTCGCCTGATCGGTCGGGAGTCCCGGCAGTCCCAAATCCCCTGCCTTACGTGCTTCGCAGCCGAGGGCGGTCAGAGCTCCAGTTCCGGCATCAGGATCTCCGACTGTGATGCCCTCTGGTAGCGAGCGTTACGCTCGATGCATCTCTGGATGGCGGCGTTGACTCCCGCCGATGGATAAGGTTCCGCTTCAAGGGGGGAGGGCTCTCGAACAATGAGTGAGTCAGGAGCTGACGCCGACCAGGCGCAGAACCGCGTTATTGAGCAGATCGTCGAACTGCAGCGCGAGTTCTATTTCGAGAATAAAGGGCGGGAAACCGATCGTCGGCGTCGCCTGCGCGAAATCATTGAGCGTGCGACTCCGGCGGGGGGCAACGATTAATGTGGCTTGAGCAAATTACGCTGAAGGATTTTCGCTGCTTTTACGGTGACAATTCGATCGACCTCTCCACAAGCGCTGAGAACAACGTAACTGTCATCCACGCTGAGAACGGCGTGGGCAAGACGACGCTGCTGAATGCGCTGCTATGGTGCTTCTACGCCGACACCACGGCCAAGTTCGAGAAGCGCGAAGACCTCGTCAATTACGACGCCAAAGCCGAGGGACGGACGCAGGCGTTTGTTGAGGTGCTCTTCGAACACAACGGCAATCGGTATCGCGCCCGTCGCTACACCAAGGGCGGCGGCGGGGACCGCGACTTCACGATCATGCGGCTCAACAACGGCCACCACGAGACGCTGCCGAATCCGGACGCTTTCATCAGCACGGTGTTGCCCCGGGGGATGGCCGGGCACTTCCTCTTCGACGGAGAGCATGCCGAGGTCTTTTTGGGTGCGGACAATCGCGCGAGCATCCGGCGCGCCGTTCAGGACATTCTCGGCTGTTCGCTCATCAAGACCGCCATTCAGGATCTCGGTGAGACGGCCACCTATTATCGCAAGCAGATGCCGACCACGAAGGCATCGTCCAGCATGGCTTCCATCAGTTCCCGCATTGATGCGCTGACATCGCAAATCCAGCAGGCGACGGAAGCCCGCGATAAGATGCAGGGCGACATCGAGATCATCGACCAGCAGATCGCCGACATCGATGACAAGCTTCGAAACTCGGCCGCCGCCAAGCAGATCCAGGCGCGACGGGACAAGACCACCGGCGACCTGATGCGCGCGAAGAAGCGGGAGGCGGACGCCCAGGCCGAGGTCCTGAAGTGGCTCGGTGATAACGGGCGGTATCTCGTCTCGACCCGGATCACCGAACTGGCGATGGACTACCTCGACCAGAAAGAGAACAAGGGGCGGCTGCCCGCGCCGTACAACGAGGAGCTCGTTGCCGACCTCCTGGAGATGCACAAGTGCATCTGCGACCGAGAGCTCGAGCCCGGCACGCCGGCTTATGAGGCGGTTAGGGGTCTGCTCCAGAAGGCGGCCAATGCGACGTTGCGGGACCGCATCAAGAAGGTGAACACGCGCGTCAACGAACTCCGTCGGGAACGCGCCAAGGCGCCAGGCCGGTTTGAGGATGCGAACGCCCGCCTGATCGAGGCTCGGCAGGACATCTCACGTTGCGAGGCGGACCTTCAGGAGATCTCCGAGCAGCTGACTGGCATCAACTTCGATGAGATTGCCGCGCGTGAAACCAAGCGCAACGAGCTGCGTCGGGAATCCAATCAGATGCGTGAGCAGATTGGCCGTTTCACCGCGCAAATCCAGAACGCGGAGAACGAAAAGGCGACGGCGGAGCGTGACCTTGCAAAGCTCGCTGCCGAGGAT
>JAEYNH010000182.1 GCA_023412655.1 Pseudomonadota bacterium
GGCGCCGTGGGCTCGGGAGGCTGCGGCGGTGGCGGTGGCTTGGGCGGTGGGGCCAGGGTCACCACCATCGGCTCGCCCTCCGGCCGGATCGGCGGCTCCTCCTGGCTGGCGATCAGCACGAAGGGGATCGCCAGGTGCGCCGCCAGGCTGATGGCGACCGCCGCCGCGCGCCGCCGGGTGTCCGTCCTGCCCATCGCCGGCAAGCTGGCCCGCGTCCGGGGCAGGAACGTGGCGGCCTAAGGCCAAGCTGCCCCCTTCTCGCCATGGTCACGTCATGGCGCCGCCATGGCCACGCCGGCACCTTGACCGCGGCGAAGCGCCTGGGGTGGGGCCTTTGCGAGAAGGAAACGAGTTTTGAAAGACGGGAAGCTTAGGGTGGCCGCGATCGGCGGCGCGCTTATTTTCATGGGGATCGCGGCGAGCGGCTGCGCCAGCCACAGATTCGTCCGAGACCAGGTCTCCGTGGTCGACACCCGGGTCACCCAGGTGGAAGGCACGGCGGGAGAGGCGCTGGCTCGGGCTAACGCGGCGCACAAGCTGGCGGAGGGCAAGTTCCTCTACCAGGTCGTCCTCTCGGACGACTCGGTGAAGTTCCCCACGGACGTTCACGCGCTGTCGCCCGAGGCCGAGGCCCGACTCAACGAGTTCGCCGAGCGCCTGAAGACCGAGAACCGCAACGTCTACCTGGAGATCCAGGGCCACACCGACGCCACGGGACCCGAGTCGTACAACGATCGGCTGGGCGGCGAGCGGGCCGAGGCGGTGCGCAAGTATCTCGCCAAGCAGGGCGTCGCCCTGAACCGCATGGCCACCATCTCGTACGGCGAGGAGGAGCCCGTGGCGCCGAACGATACGCCCGAGGGACGGGCGCAGAATCGCCGGGTGGCGATCGTCGTTCTGGCTTGACCGGGCTGGGCGGCAGGGGGCGCCCGCTCCCTGCCGCCGCCCCTTGCCTTCCGGCGCAGGCGACATAGTTGTGGCAGCCTGCACGCCGGAGCCTGCCATGACCGCCTCTCCCCTCATCGAGTTGAACGACGGATACCGAATCCCGCAAGTCGGTCTGGGAGTCTGGCAGACGCCCAACGACGTGGCCGTGGAGGCGGTGCGCACCGCCCTTGAGGCGGGCTACCGCCACGTGGACACGGCCGCCATCTACGGCAATGAGGAAGGCGTCGGCGAAGGCCTGCGCGCCGCCGGCCTGCCCCGGAACGAGGTGTTCGTGACCACCAAGGTCTGGAACGAGGAACAGGGCTACGACCAGGCGCTCAGGGCCACCCGGGAGAGCCTCCGCCGGCTCGGCCTCGAGCAGGTCGACCTGCTGCTGATCCACTGGCCCTCGCCCTGGCGGGGCCTTTATCTGGACACTTGGCGCGCGCTGATCCAGGCCCGGGCGGACGGCCTCGCCCGCTCCATCGGCGTCTCCAACTTCGAACCCGAACACCTGGACCGGATCATCGGCGAGACGGGCGTCGTTCCGGTGCTCAACCAGGTCGAGCTGCATCCCCGCTTCCAGCAGAAGGCCCTCCGCGCCGCCGACGAGGCCCGGGGCCTGCGCACCGAGTCCTGGAGCCCCCTGGGCCAGGGCCGCCTGCTCACCGACCCGGTAGTGGCCAACATCGCCCGCAAGCACGACCGCACGCCGGCCCAGGTCATCATCCGCTGGCATATCCAGAACGGCCTGATCGTGATCCCCAAGTCGGTGACGCCCAGCCGCATCCGCGAGAACTTCGACGTCTTCGGCTTCGAACTCGACACCGAAGACCTCGCCGCCTTCGCCGGGCTCGACGATCCCGACGGCCGCATCGGCTCACATCCGCTTACTGCGAAGTTCTAGCCACAAGCCCTTGAACGTCCTTGCGCAATTCCCATCTTGGAAGGGCGCGAGGAAAACCTCGTGGGACCGTTTTGCCCGCCTGATCAACGGGCGCCCCCACGAATACCCTCACGTCCGCCAGGACGACACGCAGCGGTGGCTCCGCCTTGTCCCTGCCCAGGGATGCGTTCGTCCTGGCAAGCGCCCCTACTTCTTCAGCGAGGCCCGCACCGCCTCCACCTCGGCCGCCGTCACGGGTTCGGCATAGGCGTTGCCGAAGTGCGTCCGCAGGTAGGCGACCAGCTCGGCCACCTGCTCTGCGCTCAGCTGCTCGCCGAAGCCCGGCATGCCGCCCTTGCCCTTCTCGATCATGTAGATGGCGTAGGCGCTGGTCCCCATGCGGGCGTTGGAGGCCAAGGCCGGGAACCGCCCCGCCCCCGTGGCGCCCTCGCCGCCGGCCATGTGGCAGACCCGGCAATAGACCTCGTACACCTCCGCCGCGGTCCGCGGGACGGTCGGGCGCGTGCCGCCCGGCCCCGGCTCGTCCGCATCCGCCCCCCGCACTCCCACCGCGAGGGCCGCCAGGGCCGCGCCCGCCACGATCCATCGCCGCATCTCAGGCCTCCAGAGCTCGCTTGTGCAGGCGCGTGATGGCGTCGATCGACGACAGCAGCGCCCCTTCCATCCAGCAGCCGACGTAGCTGGCGTGCTCGCCGGCCAGCACGATCCGGTCCTCCATCGCCACCAGGGTCTGGTAGTGCTCGCGCCGGGTGTCCTCGTTCCACCGAGCGCAGCAGCCCATCACCCAGGGCGCCCGGCTCCAGGCCACGCTCGCCCCGCTCAGGAACTCCTTGCGGTAGCTGTCGGGGTGGAACACCGAGCCCTGGGCCAGGGCCGCCTCGATCCGCTCGGGCGGGCTCAGCCCGCCCAGACGATAGCCGCCCGGCCCGTTGGCGAAGGCGCCCAGCAGCACCGCCGGCCCGTCCGAGAAGAAGCCCGCGTTGGGATAGGAGATCAGCCCGATCTCCTGGTTGGTGAAGCTGTGCCCGCCGAAGATCTCGTAGTCCTGCTCCCAGAACCGCCGGCGCATCTCCAGCCCGATCTTCACGCTCGCGGTGTAGGGCACCGCCTGGATCGCCGCCTGCATCCGGTCGGAGAGGTTGGTCTCGATCTGGCTCAGAACCGTCAGCGGGATGGTGCAGACGCAGAAGTCCGCCCGATGGGTGCGCACCGCCCCGCTGGCCACGTCGGTGTAGGTGGCCGTCACCCCGTCCTTGTCCTGCATCAGTCGGGTGACCTTGGCCCCATGGACCACCATCCCCTGCACCTGCCGGGCGAAGGCGTCGCCGATCCTCTGCATCCCGCCCACCGGCTGGAACATGGTGGTCTGGAACTCGTGGTTCATGAAGAAGGCGAGGTTCGCCCACACCCCCGACTTCAGCACCTCGCCGAACGGCGCCACGTCCGAGGGCCGGGGCGCGGCGCCCACGCCTCCGCCCGGCGCCAGAGCCCAGCCCCGCGCCCGCGAGGCCTTGGGACCCGAGACGTAGCGCATGTCCGCGTCCAGCAGCCCCCAGCCGCGCAGGGCCTCCTTCAGCCGATCCAGGTCCTCGGCGGTGAGCGGCGCGTCCAGCCCCTTCTGGTCGATCGACTTGCCGAGCAGCTCGGCTACGTTGCCGTTGAAGTCCGCCGCCAGCGCCCGATAGCGCTGGGGCGCCCCGCCGAACGCCTCGGTCGAATGCACATAGGCGTTGTGGTTCAGCTGGATGAACGGCTCCAGGGCCACGCCGAACGCCTTGCAATAGTGCAGCAATGTCCGGTGATGGTGCGGGATCCGCCAGGGCCCGGGATTCAGGTAGTTGCCGCGGGCGAAGCGGACCTCCTGGATGGCCCCGCCCAGCTCCTCGTAGCGGTCGCCCCCATGCAGCGACCATGCCCGTCCCCCGGCCCGGTCCTGGAACTCCAGGATGCGCACCTCATAGCCGGCCTTGCGCAGCTCGTAGGCCGCGAGCATCCCGGCCAGCCCGGCCCCCAGCACCACCACGCGGTCGCCCCGCCGCGCTCCCGACAGGTTGGGCGGCCCGCCGAACCGGGTTTCCGCCGCGTGACCGAAGGTGGTCATCATATTGTAGAGCGCCGCGGACCCGCCGATCAGCCCCACCGCCTGCATCAACTGCCGACGCGTCGGCCGCTCCGTCCCTTCGCTCATCGGTGTCATCCCCCTCACGACGAACTGGACTCATCATGGGGACAGCGCGCGCCGCGCCGCACGTGCTGCAATGCGGAATCACGTGCGCGGCCCGCGTTTGGCTAGTGGCCGCGCAGCTCTGGATATTCGCTGGGCAGGCGGGTCGCAGGAACCCGCTGCGCCCGGACCCGTTTGGAGGCCGCAGGCCCGGCCCATGTGGATGGGCCGCCTGGTGGCGGCCGGCCCACCGTGCCTGCGCAGTAGCAGTGACCCGGTTTCAACGAGTCCAACTTTGTGGGAGCCCACAACAATGATGAACTTCCGCCGTACCGCTCTCGTCGCCACCGCTGTCGGCGGCGCCCTGGCGCTCAGCGCCTGCGCCACCACCAAACAGGTGAACCGCGCCCAGTCCACGGCCGACACGGCCCTGGCCCAGGCCCAGTCCGCCCAGGCTTCGGCTCAGCAGGCCAACTCGGCTGCCCAGGCTGCGGCGGCCGCCGCCGCCCGCGCCCAGGCTACGGCCGACCAGGCCAACTCGGCCGCCCAGGCTGCCGCCGCCGCCGCCCAGGCCAACACCCGTCGGGCCGGCGAACGCGGCTGACGCAGAGAGCGCGCCGCCGGCTCGCATAGGGGCCGGCGGCTCAAGCGAAGCCAAGGCCGCCGGGCCCGTTCCGGCTCGCCTTGA
>JAEYNH010000098.1 GCA_023412655.1 Pseudomonadota bacterium
CCGGCCGGCCCGTGTTGTCGATATAGCTGGCCGGGGGCGCGGCCGCGGCCGGGACCGCGCCCCACAGGACGCCGGCTGCAAAAAGGCCGGCCAGGGCGCCGATCGCTGCGCCGCGCGAGGAGGATCGCTTCATGCCTGGGCTCCGTCCGCTTGCGACGTGAGCCTCGCCGCCTCGGCCGTCGGCGCGCAAGCAGAGTTTGCCTACGGCTGAAACGGCTCCCGGCGCGGCCGCAGGTCGCATATCATCGGTCCATGACACGATACCTGATCTCCTTCCCCAGCGAAGCCATGGTGCTCACCGACGAGGAGCTCCCCGCCGTTGCGGCCGAGGCCCGCGCGGTGATCGCCCAGGCCAAGGCCGCCGGCGCCTACATTTTCAGCGGCGGCGTCCACGAAGGCGTCGATCCCGTGCTGGTCTCCGCCGACGGCTCGGTGTCCCGCGAGATCTACCCCGGCAGCCGGCTGGACGGCGGCTTCGCCGTGCTGGAGCTCGCGACCCGCGAGGAGGCTGTGGAATGGGCGCGGAAGATCGCGGCCGCCTGCCGCTGCGCACAGGAACTCCGCGAGTTCATGTACGACCCCGAGAGCTGACGCCCCCACCGCTGAGCCGATCGGCGGCTGGCGTGTTATCGTCCGGCCAACCCCGGGAGGACGCAACGATGAAGCTTTCCGACGAGGACCGCGACCGGCTGGCCCTGCATTCCGCCTTCGCCATCCACCAGATCGCCCGCTGGGTCGCCACCCAGCCCGACGTCCCGCCCGAGATCCGCGAGCGCCTGCGCGGCCACATCTCGGCCATCGAGGGTGTGCTGGTCACCACCGGCCACGACTGGATCAGGGACGAGATCGAAGCCACCGAGGCCGCGCTCTCCTGAGCCTCGCCCAAGGAACGGAGCCGTCCCTCGGCCCGTGTCCGGCCCCGGGGGCACCGTCGGCCCGGCGCCGCGCCTAGACCGTTGTCGCCGTGGGCCGCACGATGATCTCGTTCACGTCCACCTCCGCGGGCTGTTCGATGGCGAAGCGCACCGCCCGGGCGATGGCTTCCGCCGGGATCGCCGTCTTGCGGTATTCGTCGATGAAGGCGGCGGTGTCCTCATGGGTGATGGTGTGGGCCAGCTCCGACACCGTCACGCCGGGCGAGACCACCGTCACCCGCACCTTGTCGGTCTCCTGCCGCAGGGCTTCCGAGATCACCCGCACCGCGAACTTGGTGGCGCAGTAGACCGCCGCCGTCGCCAGGATCTGGTGCCCCGCCGTGGAGGCGATGTTGATGATCTGGCCCGAGCCCTGGGCCTCCATCCGGGGCAGGGCGGCGGCGATCCCGTGCAGCACCCCGCGGATGTTCACGTCGATCATCTGGTCCCACTCGTCCACCTTGAGGGCGGCCAGGGGCGACAGCGGCATCACGCCGGCGTTGTTGACGATCACGTCCACCCGCCCGAACCGCCCCCGGGCGGCGTCCACGAAGGCCTGCACGCTCTCCCGGGAGGTCACGTCCAGGCCCACCGCCAGGGCCGTCCCGCCCGCCGCCTCGATCTCGGCCTTCAGGGTCTCGAGCCGCTCCACGCGCCGGGCGCCCAGCGCCACCTTGGCGCCCGCCGCCGCCAGCTCCCGGGCCGTGGCCTCGCCGATGCCGCTGCTCGCGCCGGTCACCAGCACCACCTTGTTCGCAACTCCGGTCATCTCGTCCGTCTCCTTGATCAGTGACGAGAGGATGCGGGTCAGGCCGGCCGCGGCGTTAGAACGCTCCTCCGGGGTTCTTGCCTGATCCTCCAGGACTGGCCGGCGCCGCTTGCGCCACGCCCGCGCGCATGGGACGCCTTTGGGCCATGAGCCATCCCGCCCCTCCGTCGATGGAGAACCTCATCGAGGTCGTCAGCCGCCACGCCCGGGCCGACGACATGCTGGAAATGCCTATTCCTGGCCTGGCCATCGTCCACCGTTCGGCGCCCAGCTTCGGGGTCCCGGTGCTGCACCGGCCCGCGCTCTGCCTGATCGCTCAGGGCGCCAAGCAGGCGATGCTGGCCGACGAGACCTATCGCTACGACGCCGCCACCTACCTGGTGGTCTCGGTGGACCTGCCGGTCACCGGCCAGGTGATCGAGGCCAGCCCCGAGCGGCCCTATCTGGGCGTGCGCATCGACCTCGAGCCGCCCCTGCTCAGTGAGCTGATGCTGCAGCAGCCGCCGCCCCCCGGCGCGGCGGGCGGGCAGGGCAGCCGCGGCCTGCGTCTGGCCCGCACCACGCCCGAGCTGGTGGACGCCGCCACCCGCCTGGTGGCCCTGCTGGACCGGCCGGCCGAGGCCGCCGTCCTGGCCCCGCTGATCCGCCGGGAGATCCACTACCGCCTGCTCACCGGCGACCAGGCGGGCGCCGTGCGCCAGATCGGCGCCCCCGACAGCCGGCTGGCCCAGGTCAGCCGCGCCATCGGCTGGATCCGCGAGAACTTCCACCGCCCGTTCAGCATCGAGGCGGTGGCCGGGGCGGCGGGCATGAGCCCGTCGGCCCTGCACCAGCACTTCAAGGCGGTCACCGCCATGAGCCCGCTGCAGTACCAGAAGCAGATACGCCTGCAGGAGGCCCGGCGGCTGATGATCGGCGAGGCCCGCGACGCCCAGGCCGCCGGCTTCGAGGTGGGTTACGAGAGCCCCTCGCAGTTCTCCCGCGAGTACGCCCGCCTGTTCGGCGCGCCCCCGGCCAGGGACGCCGCCCGCCTGCGTGCCGAGGCTCCCGCCCTGGTCTGAGCCCCTAGCGGACGCCCAGCACCTTCCTCAGGAACTGCACCTCCACGGCCCGCACCGCCTCCTGGTTGGCGCGCTTCTGGATCCCGTGGCCCTCGTCCTTGGCCAGGACGTACCAGACCTCGGTGCCCTGGCCGCGCAGCTTGGCCACCATCTGCTCGGACTCGGTGCGCGGCACCCGCGGGTCGTTGGCGCCCTGGAAGACCATCATCGGCTTCTTCATCCGGTCGCTCATCTTGATGGGGGCGATCTTCTCGAACACCGCCCGCATCTTCGGGTCCCGCTCGTCGCCGTACTCGGCCCGGCGCAGGTCCCGGCGATAGCCCTCGGTGTTGTTCAGGAAGGTGATGAAGTCCGAGATGCCGTAGAGGTCGATGACCCCGGCGATGCGGTCGTTGTAGTGGCCGGCCACCGCCAGCACCATGTAGCCGCCGTAGGACTGGCCCACCACCGCCACCCGGCTCGCGTCCAGGTCGGGCTGTTTGGCCACCCAGTCCAGCAGGGCGCCGATGTCCTTCACCGAGTCCTCGCGCTTCTCGGCGTTGTCCAGGGAAAGGTAGGTCTTGCCATAGCCGGACGAGCCGCGGACGTTGGGGATGATCACCGCCGCCCCCAGCTCGTTCACCCACGACTGCCGGCGCGGGTTGAAGTTGGGCTGCTCCTGGCCCTCCGGCCCGCCGTGGATCTGGATCACCACCGGCAGCTTCTCGCCCGGCGTGGCCGTCTTGGGTTTGTAGATGAAGGCCGGGATCGTCCGCTTGTCGAAGGTGGGATAGCGGAACAGGGTCGGCTCCACGAGCTTGCCGGCCTCGAGGCCGCCCAGCTCGCTGTGGGTCCAGCGCACCAGCTCGCCGCGCGTCAGGTCGTGGCTCCACACGTCGCCCGAGCTGGTGGAGGTCGACAGCGACAGGCCGAGCTTCGTGCCGTCCGGCGAGAACTTCAGCGCGGTCAGCACCCCCAGCGGCAGCTTCGGCCCCGGCAGCTCCCGGCCGCTGGCGATGTCGCGAAGCACGACCTTGGAATAGCCTTCCTCGTTCACCGCATAGGCCACCGTGCGCCCGTCCGGCGAGACGTCGAAGTCCTCGGCGCCCCACTTGGCCCCCGGCTCCAGGTCGCGCACCTTGCCGCTCGCGAGGTCGATGACCACTGGCCGCGCCACCTCCGAACCGTCGTCCGACAGGGTCAGAACCGCCCGGCCGCCGTCCACGAAGGCCCCGCCCTGGTAGGCGATCTTCCGTCCCTGCGGCCCCACGGGCGTCAGCTGGCCCGTCGCCACGTCCAGCACGAACAGCTCGCTGTGCGCCGCCGAATGGTAGCGGGCGGCCAGGATCTTCGACCCGTCGGCGCTGATGTCCTGCGGCGCGATGGCCCCGGTCCCCTCGTGGACCACCCTCCGGCCGGCGGGGTTGGCGGGATCGGCCGCCACGATGTCGTAGTTGGGATCGCCCGGGGTCACCTGCGTCCAGGCGACCAGCTTGCCGTCCTTCGAGAACTTGAAGTCCTGGTTGCGGGTCTTGGGCGCGGTCAGCTGCATCTCCCGGCCCGACAGGTCGCGCAGGAAGGCCTGGTAGTATTCCGCCCCGCCCACGTCGATCGGATAGAGGAACCGCTGGGCGCCCGGCTGGGCGATGGCGCTGTTGATCGGCTCGGCGGCGAACGTCAGCTGGGTGCGCGCCGCCCCGGGCGCGGCCACCCGGTGGATCTGGGTGGTGTCGCCGAACCGGGTGGCGATCAGGATCGAGCCGTCCGGCAGCCAGCCCTCGAACACCGCCGAGCGGGCGGCGTAGTAGGGGGCGATGTCGGCCTTCAGCTCGGCCGGCGTCTGCGGCACGCCCTCATAGACGATCTGGCCTTCCTCCCGCCGTTCCGCCGCCTGGGCGAAGGCGCTCGTGGACATAAGGACAGCGACGGCCGCACCGGCCAGCAACGCACGCGACAGCATTCTTGGAAGATCCCCCAGCTCGAACCTTGCGCGACCGAAGCGCGACCGGCTCGCCCCGTCAATCCACAGTCGTGCTAGGTCTTGGGCGAACAAGAGTCGTCCAAGGCTCGAACCCAAGGGGAGGAGTGCGCATGAAACCTCAGGACCTGGCGCCCCGCATTGCGCTTGCCGCCGCCGTCGTCGGCGCGATCGCCTACGTCTTCACCTGGAACGGCGCCGCCCCGGTCCCGGTGGTCACGGCCCTCAAGGGGACGGGCGTGGGCTTCCTGGCCATCTACGCCGCCCTCCTGGCCCGGGAGCTCGACGGCTGGCTGATCGCCATCGTCATGCTGCTCGGCATGCTGGGCGACGTGCTGCTGGATTCCATGGGGCTGGAGACCGGGGCCCTGGCCTTCATGGCCGGGCATGTGGTGGCCATCATCCTCTACCTGCGCAACCTCCGGGCCCGGCCGGGTCCGGCGACCCTGGCGGCCATGGCCCTGTTCGTCGTCGCCGCCACCGCCTTCGCCGCCTGGCTGCCCGGCGATCCGGCGGCGGTCGTCCCCGTCGGCCTCTACACGGCGGGTCTCGCCCTCATGGCCGCCTGCGCCTGGATCAGCCGCTTTCCCCGGGCGCTCACGGGCCTCGGCGCCCTGCTGTTCCTCGTCTCCGACCTGCTGATCTTCGCCCGCCTGGGTCCGCTGGCGGGCCAGGCCTGGCCGGCCTACGGGGTCTGGGGCTTCTACTTCGCCGGCCAGCTGCTGATCGTCCTTGGCGTCACCGGCGCCCTGGCGGCGCGCGAGGCGGCAAATCCCACGACCGTATCTGACGTATCTGCCCCCTAGGGTTCCTTTCGTCGGGGACGCGGTGTTCCCGGAGCGGCCGCGCCGGGCAAGCGCCGGCCGGGGAGAACATCTTGCGAACCGTGAACAAACGCGGTACGCCTGACTCCTCGGCTCTGGCACGAGTTCGACCGGCCGGGTTGGCGGAATCGTGGGTACAATGAGGGCTCGGAAAATGACTCAGTCGGCGTTGAGGCTCGTGGGCAAAGAAGACGGTGATAAGCAGCGCGCGCTCGAAGCGGCGCTGGCGCAGATCGATCGGGCGTTCGGCAAGGGCTCGGTCATGAAGCTGGGCGACAAGGGCAAGGTCGTGGAGATCGAGTCCGTGTCCACCGGCTCCCTCGGCCTCGACATGGCCCTGGGCATCGGCGGCCTGCCCAAGGGCCGGATCATCGAGATCTACGGCCCGGAAAGCTCGGGCAAGACCACCCTGGCCCTGCATGTGGTGGCCGAGGTGCAGAAGGCCGGCGGCACCGCCGCCTTCGTCGACGCCGAACACGCGCTCGACCCGTCCTACGCCCACAAGCTGGGGGTCAACCTGGACGACCTGCTGGTCGCCCAGCCCGACACCGGCGAACAGGCGCTCGAGATCACCGACACCCTGGTCCGCTCCAACGCCGTCGACGTCATCGTCGTCGACTCGGTGGCCGCGCTCACCCCCCGGGCCGAGATCGAGGGCGAGATGGGCGACAGCCTGCCCGGCCTCCAGGCCCGCCTGATGAGCCAGGCCCTGCGCAAGCTCACCGCCTCGATCTCCAAGGCCAAGACCCTGGTGATCTTCATCAACCAGATCCGCATGAAGATCGGGGTGATGTACGGCAGCCCCGAGACCACCACCGGCGGCAATGCGCTCAAGTTCTACGCCTCGGTGCGCCTCGACATCCGCCGCACCGGCTCGGTCAAGGTCCGGGACGAGATCATCGGCAACAACGTCCGGGTGAAGGTGGTCAAGAACAAGGTCGCCCCGCCGTTCCGCGAGGTCGAGTTCGACATCATGTACGGCGAGGGGATCTCCAAGCTGGGCGAGATCATCGACCTGGGCGTCAAGGCCGGGGTGGTCGAGAAGTCGGGCTCCTGGTTCTCGTTCAATAGCCAGCGCATCGGCCAGGGCCGCGACAATGTGCGGGAGTTCCTCAAGAACAACCCCGACATCGCCGCCGACATCGAGGCCCGCGTCCGCGGTTCCAAGACCAAGATCGAGGAAGAACTCCTCGTCGGCCCCACCGAAGGCGAAGCCGCCGAACCCGACGGCGCCCTCTAACCATCCTCCCCAATCCTCCCCCTCTGGGGGAGGTGGCCCCAGTCCTCCCCCTCTGGGGGAGGTGGCCCGAAGGGCCGGAGGGGGCCAGGGCCGGAGGGGGCCAGGGCCGGAGGCGCCTCCACCCGACAACGCGGCCGCTCCCCCTCGGGGGAGCCCCGCCACCATGCTTCTGAAGCCAAGCCAGCGCCGGCGTCGGGCCTCCCCGCCAACCCGGCCCGCCGCCACCACCCTGCGCGCGAAGCTCGAGCGACAGAGGCCGGACGCCCGGGGCGAGCTCCCCCGGGCGTCTTTTTTCTTGCCGCCCCCGCCCGCTCATCCCCGCGCAGGCGGGGATCCAAAGCTTGCGAAAGAGGCTCCCAGGGC
>JAEYNH010000002.1 GCA_023412655.1 Pseudomonadota bacterium
CCCGACGCCCGCACCCGCGCCCGTCGCGACCTTCGCCTCCGCAGCTCCCAGCGGCTTCCGCATCCAGGCCGGGGCGTTCGCCAACGAGGGCAACGCCGAGCGGGCGGTGGCGCAGCTGTCCATCGCCGGCCAGGCGACCATAGAGCCTCTGCAGCGGTCCGATGGGGTGACGCTGTACCGGGTGCTGCTGCCGGCGCCCGGCGACGAGGCCCAGGCCTTCGCCCTGCGGGACCGTGTGGCGGAGATCGGCTTCGCCGACGCCCGGGTGCTGCGGTCGTTCTAACCGGCTGGACTTCCGCGGCGAACGGGCCATTTTTGGCGCCGTGGCGCGCGGGCGGTTCATCACTTTCGAAGGCGGCGAGGGAGCCGGCAAGTCCACTCAGGTGAAGCGGCTGGCCGCGCGCCTGGGCGCCCAAGGCCTTGAGATCGTCACCACCCGCGAGCCGGGCGGCTCTCCGGGCGCCGAGAGCATCCGGGACCTGGTGCTGAACGGGGCGGCCGACCGCTGGAGCCCGGTCACCGAGACCCTGCTGATGTACGCGGCGCGCCGGGACCACATCGAGCGGGTCATCCAGCCCGCCCTGGCGCGGGGCGCCTGGGTGATCTGCGACCGCTTCGCCGACTCCACCCGTGCCTACCAAGGGGCCGCCGGCGGAACCGACCCGGCGCTGATCTCAGCCCTGGAGACCTACATCGTGGAGGATGTGCGGCCCGACCTGACCCTCATCTTCGACCTGCCGCCCGAGGTGGGACTTGAGCGGGCCCATGCCCGGGCCGGCGCCGAGATGCGGTTCGAGAGCAAGGGCATGGCCTTTCACGAGCGCCTGCGCGAAGGCTTCCGCGCGATCGCCGCGGCCGAACCGGAGCGCTGCGTGACCATCGACGCCACGGCTTCCATGGACGCGGTCGAGGCCTCGGTGTGGCGAGCGGTGGCCGAACGGCTCGCCGTCCATGGCTGACGCCCAGGTCCCGCACCCCCGCGAGGTCTTCCAGCTGCAGGGCCAGGACGGGGCCGAGGCCGCTTTCGAAGAGGCCCGGGCGCGCGGACGCCTGCACCATGCCTGGCTGCTGACCGGTCCCCAGGGCGTCGGCAAGGCGACTTTCGCCTATCGCGCCGCCCGCCGGCTGCTGGGGGCGCCGCCAGCCCCGGCCTATGGCGAGCTGGGCTCCGATCCGGAGCATCCGGTGAGCCGCCAGGTGGCCGCCCGCAGCCACCCCGATCTCCTGGTGCTCGAGCGGGAAGGGCCGGACGGGAAGCCGCGCAAGGTGATCCCGGTGGAGGACGCCCGCCGCCTCGGCGAGTTCTTCTCCAAGTCGCCGGCGGCCGCGCCGCACCGCGTGGCGATCATCGACGCCGCCGACGATCTCAACATCAACTCGGCCAACGCCATCCTGAAGACCCTGGAAGAGCCACCGCCCCGGGGTGTGCTGTTCATGGTGTCACATTCGCCGGGACGGCTGCTGGCCACCATCCGCTCGCGATGCCGCAGGCTGGCCTTCCATGCCCTGGACCTCGAAGAGGCGGCGGGCTTCGTCCGTCGCCACGCGGACGTGAACACCGAGGAGTCCCTGCGCCTGTCACGTATGGCCGGGGGCGCGCCCGGACGGGCCCTGCAACTCGCGGCCGCCAACGCCCTGGCCGTGGACGACGCCGCGCGCGAGCTGATCGCCGAGTTGCCCCGAGTGGACGAGACCCGCGCCCTGGCCCTTGCGGAGAGCTTCCGGGGCGGCGAGGGGCCGCAAGCCTTCGCCCTGTTGTTCGACCGCCTGGCCGACCGGGTGCACGCCATGGCCGCCGACCGGGCGATGCAGGGGCTCGGCTCGCTTGATCGTTGGGCTCAAGCGTGGGAGACGCTCCAGCGCCTGCCGCGGGAGGTCGAGGCGCTCAACCTCGACCGCACGGATGCTCTGTTCGCGGCGCTCTCGGAACTGAAGCGGGCCGCCCGGGCCTGAACTCCCATGCTCATCGACAGCCACGTCAACCTGCACGCCCCGCAATTCGACGAAGACCGCGAGGCGGTGATCAGCCGGGCCCTGGCGGCCGGCGTCCGGCTGATGGTCAACATCTGCGACCGGGTCTCGAACTTCGAGGCCGTGCGCGGCGTGGCCATGCACCCCGACATCTGGTGCACGGTGGGCACCCACCCGCACGAGGCCAAGGAGAACCCGGCCCTGTCGGCGGCGACATTGATCGAGCTCGCGAAGGATTCGCGGGTGGTGGGCATCGGCGAGTGCGGCCTGGACTTCCACTACGACCTCAGTCCACGGGACATCCAGGCCCAGGTGTTCCGCGTCCATTGCGTGGCGGCGCGGGAAACCGGCCTGCCGCTGGTGGTGCACACCCGTGAAGCCGACGAGGTCATGGGCCAGATCCTCGAGGAGGAATACGCCCGCGGACCGTTCCGCATGCTGATGCACTGCTACACCTCGGGCGCGGACCTGGCGCGCCGGGCGGCCAATCTCGGCGCCTGGTTCTCGGTTGCGGGGATCGCGACGTTCAAGACCGCCGACGACGTAAGAGCCGTGGTGGCCGACATGCCCGCCGACCGGATCATCGTCGAGACCGACTGTCCCTACCTGGCGCCCGTGCCGTACCGGGGCCGCCGGAACGAGCCGGCCTTCCTGCCTCACGTGCTGGCCAAGCTCGCGGAGATTCGCGGCTGGAGCCTGCAGGAGGCCGAAGCCCGCACCGAAGACGCCTTCTTCGCCCTCTTCGACCGGATACCCCGCCCGTGAGCGGGACCCTGGAGGTCGTGATCCTGGGCAGCGGCTCGTCGGGCGGCGTGCCCCGGGCCGACGGCGAATGGGGCGCATGTGACCCGAGCAATCCGAAGAACTTCCGCACTCGCTGCTCGCTGCTGGTGCGACGCCTGGGCGAGGGCGCGCAGACGAGCGTCCTGGTGGACACCTCGCCTGAGCTGCGCATCCAGACCGCCCGCGCCGGCGTGAAGCGGGTGGACGCGGTCCTGCTCAGCCACGACCACGCCGACCAGGTGCACGGCCTGGACGACGTGCGCGCCTTCTACCTGCGCCAGCAGGCGCGGATTCCCTGTTTCATGGACCCGGCGACGCGGCGCACCATGAAGCAGCGCTTCGGCTACATCTTCGAAGGCGAGGGCGGCTATCCGGCGATCTGCGACGACCGCCCGCTGCCGCCGCACGGCGAGGCCTGGGCGGTGGAGGGGCCTTCCGGCGCCATTCCCATCGTCACCTTCGACCAGGACCATGGCGGCGTACGGTCGGTGGGCTACCGCTTCGGCGGCGTGGCCTACTCAAGCGACGTGGTCGGCCTGGACGAGGCGGCGTTCGCGGCCTTGGCCGACCTCGACGTCTGGATCGTCGATACCCTGCGTTACCGGCCGCACCCCACGCACGCGCATCTCGACCTCGCCCTCGAATGGATCGACCGGGTCCGGCCAAGGCGGGCGATCCTGACGAACCTTCACATCGATCTGGACTTCGACACCCTGGCCGCCGAGTTGCCGGCGGGGGTGGAGCCGGCTTACGACGGTCTTTCTTTCGAACATGAACTTGGAACCGGAAACCTGTGATTTCTCGGCCACTTAAGATCGGTTTCCTCGCATCCGGAAACGGCTCCAGCGCGCGCGCCGTCACCGACGCCATCCGGGCGGGGAGCCTGGAGGCCGAGGCGCGTCTCTTGGTGACCAACACCCGCAAGGCCGGCGCGCTGCAATGGGCGGAGGAGGTGGGCTTGCCCGCGCTCTGCGTGCCCACGGCGGCTGATCCCGAAGCGGCCGACCGCCGCTTGGCGGAGGCCATGAGCCAGGCCGGCGTCGAGCTTATCGTCATGTCGGGCTATCTGAGGCGGCTCGGGCCCTCGACCCTCTCACGCTATGCGGGGCGCATCGTGAATATCCACCCAGGCCCGCTGCCGGAGTTCGGCGGGCAGGGCATGTACGGCCGACGGGTCCACGAGGCGGTGCTCGCCTCTGGACGGGCCAATAGCGGGATCGTCATCCACGTGGTGGATGAGGAGTACGACCACGGCCCCGCCCTGGCGACCCTGGAGGTGCCGATCGCCGCGGGGGAGACCGCCGAGACGTTGGAAGAGCGCGTGAAAGCACTGGAACCGACGTTTTTCGTCGATACGCTCCGCAGGATCGCCGAGGGCGAGTTGGAGCTGCCGAATGTGGTTGGATCGTAGGCTATTCGCCCTCGGAACCGTCGCACTCGCAGCCGTCGGCCCTGGAGCGGCCGAGGGAGCCACGAGCATGTACGGACTGATCGGAAAGATGTTGGCTAAGCCCGGCCAGCGGGACGCCCTGATCGAAGCCATGCTGGCTGGGACGCGGGAGATGCCGGGCTGCCTCAGCTATGTGGTGGCGACTGATCCCGCCGACGCCGACGCCATCTGGATCACCGAAGTTTGGACCAACGCCGAACACCATCAGGCCTCACTGAAGCTGCCCGCGGTGCAGGCGACCATCGCCAGGGCCCGACCGCTGATCGCGGGCTTCGGTGAACGCTTCGAAACTCAGCCGGTCGGCGGGGTCGGGCTGACGGCGTGAGAGAGGCCTTGTGTCGGGCAGGAGAGGGGCCCGCCGCCAGGTTTTCGCCATCGCCTTCAGCTCAGCGCCCAGCGGGAGCCCCGGGCGCCGGCCGGATGCCTGGCTTGCGGCCTTCCTTCTCCCAGTTGAATGGCGCGAAATCGGCGGAGCCTTCCGGACTCTTCCACTGAGGCCGCCGAAGTGCGTAGGTGATCAGCGGAATCGCGACGATGAGGACGTTTCCCGCGATCAGGATCGCAATGTAGGTGGTTGGGCTACCGACCTTGATCTGCGACGGCGGCACGAAGCTCAGAATGAAGGCGATGAGCGAGCCCACAAAGCCGACCCCGGCAAAGAGCCATATGCCGAACAGCCCCAAGGGCACCCGGTACGGACGGGGCGTGTCAGGTTCGCTGTAGCGTAGGTAAATCGCCGCGGCAAACATCATCAGGTACATGATCAGATAGAGCGTCACCGTCAGCTGGCTCAGGATCTGATAGGCAGCCTGGACCGAGGGCAGGACCACGAACATGACCGAGAGGAAGGTCACGATCAGACCCTGGACGATCAGGATATGGCTGGGAGCGCCGCGCTGGTTGAGCTTCTGGAAGAACGGCGGCAGATAGCCGGCCCGACCCACCACGACCAAGGCGCTGGACGGCCCCGCCACCCAGACGGTGACCCCCCCGAGAACACCGAAGGCGAGCGCCAGGGCCATAACGGGAGCCAACCAGCTGATACCGAACGCTTTGAAGAAGTCGTCGTAGGTTATCAGAAGGCTCTGGACGAGATTTATCTGGCTGCTCGGAATGATCAGGGCGATGGCGAGGGTCCCGAGCACGAAGATCACGACCGTCACGATAGACGACAGAAGGATTGCGAGCGGATAATTCCGCGACGGATTATCGATCTCCTTCACATGGATCGCGTTCATCTCCATGCCCGCGTAGAACAAGAAGATGCCGGCGGCGAGGACTAGATTGCTGAAGTTGCTGAAGTCCGGGATCAGCTCGCCCCACCCCAGCTTCAGATCGATGGGCTTTCCGGAAAACAGGTACAAGAAGCCGAGGACGATAAGTATCCCAGCCGGGATGATGGTTCCGATAATGCCGCCCCACTTGGCGATCGTGGATGCCGACTTCAGACCTCGGAGCGCCACGACGGTGGCTCCCCAATAGACCGCCAGCACAATCGCGACGGTGTAGATCTTGTTGGCCGCCAGCGCCGAGTCCCAGGTGTCGTTCGGCCCCATGAAGGCCAGGGCCACCGCCGCGAAGGTCAACACCGTGGGGAACCAGATGGTGGTTTGCACCCAAACCAGGAAGATCGCCAGGAAGCCCCAGCGGGGCCCAAAGGCCTCACCAACCCACCGAAAGACACCGCCCTTCTGTGGCCAACCGGTCGCCAACTCGGCCGCGACGATGGCGACCGGGATGAGGAAGAAGACCGCGGCGAAGATGTAGTAGAAGACGGAGGTCAGCCCATAGGTCGCCTCCGCAGGGAGACCGCGCAGGCTGACGACCGCGGTCACGTTCATCGCCGCAAGCGTCACGACCCCTAGGGTGGCCTTCTGGGCGACCGGCATTTTCCGCGGCGGCGCACCCGAACCTTCTGTTGCCGACATTGACACCTCCGTGAGGTCCACGAGTGGGAGGCGCCGCCATGGACGGCGGCGCGCCGATTGCTCAGGTGTGGTGGAAACCGGTCCCTTCGGACTCCTTGATGCCGGAGCTCGGATGTTCCTCGAAGAAAGCGATCGCCGCCTTGAAGTCGCGGATCAGCAGCGCGGCGAGATCCATTTCGAAGCCTCGGCGGCACATGATGCGCATGACCACCATGTCGGCGGCGCTGCCGGTGAGCGCGAAGGCCGGGACCTGCCAGCCGTCGCGGCGCAGCCGGTCGGAGAGGTCGTAAAGCGTGTACCCAGGATCTGCGTCGGGCTTGAGGGTGAAGCAGACCGCCGGAAGACCCCTTTCGGGTGTGCCGTCGTGGATAAAATCGAACGGACCCAGGGGCTCTAGTTCACGCCGAATATACTGGGCCACCTCATAGGCCGCGTTCTGAATCTTGGTGTATCCCTCCCGCCCGAGGCGCAGGAACTCGTAGTACTGCGAAATGACCTGACCAGCGGGCCGGGAGAAGTTGATTGCGAAGGTTCCGACCTGGCCGCCGAGATAATCGACCATGAAAACCAGCTCGCTCGGCAACGACGCCTGGTCGCGCCAGACCACCCAGCCGCAGCCGAGCGGGGCGAGACCATATTTGTGGCCCGATGAACTGATCGATTTGACCCGCGGCAGGCGGAAGTCCCAGACGATGTCCGGCGCGCAGAACGGCGCGAGGAAGCCCCCGCTCGCGGCGTCGACGTGGATGTCGAGATCCAACCCCTTGTTCTTGTGCAGCTTGTCGAGCGCGTCCTGGAAGACGTGGGGGAATTCGAACGCTGCGGTGTAGGTGACGCCGAACGTCGGAACGATTCCGATCGTGTTCTCGTCCACGGCCTCGAGCATGCGATCCACGTCCATCAGGAGGCGGCCGCGCTCCATCGGGATCTCACGGATTTCCACATCCCAGTAGCGCGCGAACTTGTGCCAGCAGACCTGAACCGGGCCGCAAACGAAGTTCGGCTTGTCGGTTGGTTTGCCGAGTTCCTGCATCCGCTTGCGCCAGCGCCACTTCATGGCAAGGCCGCCCAGCATGCAGGCCTCGCTCGAGCCGACGGTATTGGTGCCGGGGACCGGATCCTTGGATTCCGGCGCGTTCCAGAGGTCGGCGATCATGCTCACGCAGCGCTGATCGATCGCCGCCGATTGCGGATACTCTTCCTTATCGATCCAGTTCTTGTTGATGGAGATGTCCATCAATTTATGGACGTATTCGTCATCCCAGGTCTGGGTGAAGGTGGCGAGATTCTGGCGCGCGTTGCCGTCCAGGAACAGCTCATCACTGATCAACTGGAAGACGGCCTTGGCCATGCTCTCCGACTGCGGGAAACGTTGAGCTTCAGCGATGCCCCTCAAGGCGCTGACGGCGAATAACGGATCGATCAAGCCTTGGGTGGTGGCGCTCTTGTCGTTCATGACGGTCTCCGCGGATGGCAGGGAGCTCCCATCTTCAATGGCGCCGACGACCTTGCGCGCGTCCGCTCAGGACGCCGGTCGACATGACCTCAGCTTCCTCAATTCGGGCCAGGCGAGGCGGGAGCGTGCCCCGACTGGCCGCCTCGTTATCCCGTGTAACTCGTCGGCTTGCCGCCGGTCAGGCGAGTCACTTCGAGTCTCGTTCTGGCCATGAGCACCTCCGTCATCGGGTTGTGCGCCCGATCAAGAAGGGCGGCGCTGTATACAACTCACAGATTGGGTAATGGGGTTCCACAACCTGTCGCTGTATCGCTGATGCGCCAAGCGCAGGCTTTCTAGGGGAGGGGGCGGGCGGGACGCATTTGATGTCACCCGTGATTTCGGCGGCGCCGACTACGGGACAGAATGCTCGGCCGCCTCGCGTTCAGGTCAGGGTGGAGCGACGCCAATCGGCGGAGGTTCGAAAGACGGACCTCGTCCAGGGGGACGTGGACTGCTCACGCCTACGCAGGAGGAAGGCGCCGCCCGCGCGCCTGGACTCGGGTCTGGGATGACTCGCATCGGCTTCTTACTAGCCGCCGCCGCACGGACGTTCTGCTGTCGGGCCCGCACAGGGTCCGCTCCTGACGCACTGCCGCCGCCGGCCGCCCGTAAGCCTACCACGGCACGGTCTTGCCCTCCCGGTCCAGGAAGCGAAGGCCGGGCGTCCCCTGCTGGGCCGCCAGGACGTCAACGATGCTCGGCATCGCCTCCTCGGCGGTGACCGGCGCCCTGGCGCCGCCCAGCTCGGTGCGGATCCATCCCGGCGCCATGAGGATCACCGCATGCTCCGGGCGCCGGCCGGCCAAGCTCGCCATCGCCTGGTTCAAGGCCGCCTTGCTGGCCCTGTAGACATCGTTCACCCCGTTGCCGTTGTTGGCGATGCTGCCCTGGCCGGAGGACATGGCGCCGATGACGCCCCCCGGCCGGGCCAGGGCCCCAAGCGCCTCCGCCGCCCGCATGACGCCCAGCACATTGGTCGACATGACGTCGACGAATTCCTCGGTGGAAACCTCGGCCATGGTGTCCGTGGGCCGGCTGTTCACGATCCCGGCGTTGACGAAGACAATATCGAAGGCACGGCCCGCCAGCCGCTCGGCCAGACGGCGGATCGCCCCGGCGTCGGTGATATCGAGTGTCTCCACCTCGACGCGGTCCGGGCGTTCCGCGGCGAGGTCGTGAAGGGGGCTGCCCGGGCCGCGAACCGTCCCCACCACGCGCCAGCCACGCTCCGCGAACTCGGCCGCCATCGCCTGGCCCAGGCCCCGGGACGCCCCCACAATGAGGACCGAACCGGCCCCGTCCGAAGATCCCAGTTCGCTCATCCCGGTCTCCCATGTCGCATGCCGACGTTATGCGCCGGGGTGAGGCGGCGACGCCAGACATTATGAAGCGGGCGCAGTTTGGACGTCGCCCCCTGGCGGCATCGTCACGCTCATGAACCTATTCTTATCTAACGCTAGGAATTGTAGCGGCGAGTGAGATCCTCGCGCACCCTGACGAGACACGACGCTTCGCATGGGGCCATCCCTATAAGCGCTGGGCGTCCTTCTTCAGACTGTCGGTCCAGCGGGAACTGCTCAGCAGCCGCGCGCGCACTTACATCCTGGCGGGCACGGCAGACGCCAGCGTCCCCATCTTGTCCACGGAGATCGCCGTGGCGGAGCTGACCGCCGCCGGACGCGATGTCACCGTGCGCCGTCTACCCGGACGCGACCACAGCCTAAGACCGCTCGGCGACGCGTCGTGGACGGCCCTAAACGCCGAGTACGAGCGAATCTTCGCATGGTTCTGGGCAAGATGACCCCGCGCCCCACCGATCCGCTGCGTAAGCGAATCAAGGCCGCCTCCGTCCACTGCCGACCTCGGGACGGGAAGGGGAATGACCGATTCCGGATGCGACTCGCTGGGTCGCGTCCGAGTCGCATGGACTGCGAAAAGGGACAGTTAATGGCCGCCTCGATCTTCGCCTAAGGAATATTATCGGAAATTCGGAGGCCGGACGTGGCCGGCTGAAGGAACCGCGCGGCTACACCACCTTCTTCAGCGTCAGCGCAAACTCGGTCTCCGCGACGTTCTTCACGCCGTTGGCGTGGAAATGCTGGATGTGAGGCCCGTGCTCGTGATGCTTCATGCGAGCCTCCACCGACGACCATTCCTCGATGAATACGAAGTGGCCTGGCTCATCGATCCGCTCCAGCAGCTCGTAGCGGATGTTGCCGTCCTCATGACGTGACGGCTCCACGAGGACCATCAGATCACGACGCAGCTCGTCTTCCTTGCCCGCGTCGGCCCTCAGCCCCACGACGACCAACAGCTCGCTCATTCCCGTTCTCCTTGCGCGACCGGCGGCGACAGCACTCGCCATCGCCGCCCTCATGAATGGCCGATCAGGCCGCGTGGCTCGCTTGAGCCTTCTCCGGATTGAAGCCGTCGAAGCTCTCGAACACGCCCATGAACCCGGGCACGGTCGCCTCGCGCGCCCAGTCGCGTTGCAGCTCGCAGTAGAGCTGGACGCGGCTGATCAGCCTGCCGCCCGCCTGCTCGATGCGGCGCAGCGCCATTTCGTGCGCGGCGAGCGAGGTTCCACCGACGGCGTCAACCGGGACGTAGACCTCATAGCCCTCCTGGATCGCGTCGAGCGCCGGGAAGGTCAGGCACGCCTCCGTCCAGAGTGCGGTCATGATGAGCTTGCGGCGGCCCAACGCCTTGACCGCCGCCTTGAAGTCTGTGTCCTCCCAGCTGTTGATCGAGGTCCGGTCGTAGGTCGGCAGATGACCGATCACGTCCTGCAGCTCCTGGATCGGCGGCTTGTTACGGCCGGTCGCGACGTTCACCGTCGAGTGGATGATCGGGACGTCGAAGTTAACTGTCGCCTTGGCGGTGCTCACGATATTGAACACCAGCTCATCACGCGGCATCGAGCGGATCGAGGACACCTGGATCGGCTGGTAGTCGATAATGATGAGAGCGGCGTTCTCCGGGGTGAGGAGATGGTCCGTCAGCGGATTGCGGATGGGTTCACTGGCCATGTCTTGAGGTTGTCCCTTTGGTTCGCCGTTGCGGTGGATCGGGCGTCCTCGGGATCTATAGTTGAGACGAAACCGTCGAAAGATTGCCTGTGGAGACGCAGCGTCCTACAGACAGGACGATGCGGGATCTGAACGACCTCTACTACTTTGCGGCAGTGGTGGACCACGGCGGCTTCTCTTCCGCGGGTCGCGCGCTCGGCGTCCAGAAATCCCGCCTCAGCCGCCGCATTCTGCTTCTTGAGGAGCGCCTCGGCGCACGTCTGCTGAACCGCTCCTCGCGCCGGTTCTCGGTGACGGAGGTCGGACGGGAGTTCTACGAGCGTTGCGTCGCCATGATCGTCGAAGCGGAGGCGGCCGAAGAGGTGGTGGCAAAGGTCCAGGCCGAGCCGCGGGGCCTTGTGCGGATGAGCTGTCCGACCGGGCTGCTGTCCTTCCAGTTCGGCGCAATGGTCGCGCGCTTCATGGTGGAGCATCCGGGCATAAGGGTGGAACTCGAGAGCACAAACCGTCGCGTCGACGTCATCGCGGAGGGGTTCGATCTCGCGATCCGCGTGCGGGTTCCTCCGCTGGAGCCGAGCGATCTCATAATGAAGCGGCTCGATGACAGCGCCCAATGCCTCGTGGCGGCGCCTTCGCTGATCCACGGTCGCACCATCCGGTCGCCCGAGGACCTGGGCGGTCTGCAGAGCCTCGATCAGACCCGCTCAAGTCGTGAGCATGTCTGGGAGCTGCACCACGCCGACGGTCAGGTGGCGGCCGTGCCGCATTCGCCGCGGCTGGTGACGGACGACATGGCTGTTCTCCGCGATGCCGCCGCCGCAGGCGTCGGCGCCGTGCAGTTGCCCACCATATCCGTATGGGATGACGTGAGGAGCGGACGGCTCGTCCACGTCCTTCCGGACTGGCGTCCCCGCGCAGCGGTCGTTCACGCGGTTTACCCGTCGCGACGCGGCCTGCTTCCCTCCGTCCGCACCCTCGTTGATTTCCTCGCGCGCGAGTGCGCCGCGCAACGCGCACGGGCCGACGAGGTCTTGCCCCCTGCCCCGCGATACTGAATCGCGTCGAGGTCTAGTCCATGGGATGCGGCGGCGCCTTTTCACGCCACCGGCCGTTTGGTTGGCTGGCGGCTGCGCATGTAGCCGTTGGAGTCGTTCAGCTCGGCGTCAGGAACGTCGGGCCAAGCTCGGCTGAGGTTTCCAGGCTCCGGGTTCCGCATGACTGATCGCAACATCCTCATCCCCGCCGTGGCGGCGGCCGCGATCCTGGCTGTCGGCGGCGCTGTGGCCGGCGCGTTCATCGGCGGCGGCATCGAGAACGCCAGCGGCGGCAACCGCGCGGTCACGGTCCGAGGCCTGTCCGAGCGCATCGTCAAGGCGGATTTGGCCGTCCTGCCGTTGAAGTTCGCGGCGGCCGGCGACGACCTGCAGGCGGTCCAGGCTGATATTGACGGCGACACCGCCGCTGTCCGGCGTTTCCTGGCCGCCCAGGGGTATCAGGACGCGGAGATCGACCTCGGCCGCCTGGAAATGACCGACCAGTATGCGCGCGAGTACCAGCAGCAGAACGTCGCCGCCCGGTACCGGGTGGCCCAGACCGTGATTGTGCGGACCAGCAACGTGGACCGGGTCCAGACCACCACGCGGCAGCTCGACCAGCTGATCCGGCAAGGCGTCGTTCTGCAGGATTACAACGGTCCGTCGTACCTCTTCACCAAGCTGAACGATGTGCGGCCGGCGATGATCGCCGAGGCCACGGCGCGCGCCCGCACCGGAGCCCAGCAGTTCGCGCGCGACTCCGGCGCGAAGCTCGGTGGCATCCGCTCGGCGACCCAAGGCTCGTTCGAGATTCTGGGCCGGGACGACGTCGGCTACGACCCCGCCTCGCAGGTGTTCAAAAAGATCCGGGTCGTGACCACAGTGAGCTACGCCTTGCGTTGAGGCGCCGGCGTACGGGCCAGCTCAGAGGGTTCTTGCGGGCTGACAGCGCCGCCACCATATGTTAAGTAAATACTGTACACTATAGGAGTTCCGCATGCGCACCCTCGTCATTGCGACCGCCGCGCTTCTCGCGAGCGGCGCCGCCGCCATCGCCGCCCCCGCGACCGTGTCCGTGGCCATCGGCCCCGAGCTGCAGCAGAAGGCCGAGAAGACCTATGGCGTCCGGGAGACCGCCCGTCTCGCCGAGGATCTGCGTCAGGACGTGGAACGCGCCCTCGCCCGCTCCGGCGTCCATCAGGACGCCCGGGTGGAGCTGGTGATCACCGACGCCAAACCGAATCGCCCGACCTTCAAGCAGCTGGGCGACACGCCTGGCCTGTCCATGGAGAGCTTCGGCGTCGGTGGCGCCAGCATCGAGGGCCGCATCATCGCCGCGGACGGCTCGGTGACCCCGGTAAGCTATCGCTGGTACGAGAGCGACATCCGGCAGGCCTATGGCGACTGGGTCTGGTCGGACGCTCAGGTCACGTTCAATCGGTTCGCCTCGCGCCTGGCGCGCAACGACGCCAGGCTGGCGCAGAACTGATCTCCTGACGCACCAGCTTGCGCCTTGCGACGGCGCGCGGTCTGATCGCCGCGCGCCGTTTTCGCATCACGCCCAGAGCAAAACATGACCCGCCCTGCCCCGCCGGCCGACCTGCGGCCCATCGACCGCCTGCTGGCCATCATGGCCCGCCTGCGCGATCGCGAGGACGGCTGCCCGTGGGACCAGCAGCAGACCTTCGCCACCATCGCCCCGTACACGGTCGAGGAGGCCTATGAGGTGGCGGACGCCATAGAGCGGGGTGATCTGGGCGACCTCAAGGAAGAGCTGGGCGACCTGCTGCTGCAGGTCGTGTTCCATGCCCGTATGGCTGAAGAACAGGGTGTCTTCGGCTTCGAGGACGTGGCCCGGGCGATCAACGACAAGATGGTGCGCCGCCACCCTCACGTCTTCAGCGACGAGGCCTATGGCTCGATCGGGGAGCAGAAGGCCGGGTGGGAGGCCCTGAAGGCGCAGGAGCGCGCCAGCAAGGGCGCACAGGCGAGCCTGCTGGACGATGTGCCCGTGGGCCTGCCCGCGCTTACCCGGGCGGTGAAGCTCTCGAAGCGGGCGGCGGGCGTGGGCTTCGTCTGGCCCACGGTGCAGGATGTGATGGCCAAGCTGCACGAGGAAGTGGCCGAGCTGGTCCGCGAGGTGGACGCGGGCGACCTGGAGAAGGCCCGCCACGAAATGGGCGACGTGCTGTTCGTGGTGGCCAACCTGGCGCGCACCCTCGACGTCGATCCCGAAGACGCGCTCCGCTACACCAACGCCAAATTCGCCCGTCGCTTCCGCTACATCGAGCAACGGCTGGCCGAGCGGGGCAAGACACCCGACCAGTCCGACCTGGCGGAGATGGACGCCCTCTGGGACGAGGCCAAGGCGGCCGAGAAGGCCTAGCCCCGATGCGCCTCGCGGGCGATGGCGTCGAGATCGGCGTCGAAGCGCCGCGCGGCCTGGACGAGGGTCGCCACGGAGCGGGCATAGAAGGCCGGATCGATCTTCTCGAAGTCGTCGCCGGGGCGATGGTAGTCGGGATGATCCTCCACACCGAAGTAGACGAAAGGCGTCCCTGCGGCGTGGAAGGCGCCGTGGTCCGATCCGAACGTCCAGTCGTCCGAGCCCTTCCAGGGCGGGCCGTCGTGACCCGACTTCAGCGTGACGGGCGCCTCCGCCGCCAGCGCGTCAAAACGCGGCTTCAGGAATGGATAGTGATGCGCCCCGGCGACATAGAGTTCGCCCTTGTCGCCCCGGGCCACCATGTCGAGGTTCATCGCCAGGGCGATACGCGACATCGGGATCGCGGGAGCGGTGACGAAGGCCTTAGCGCCCAGCAGGCCGCGCTCCTCACCGTCCCACAGGGCGATCAGCACCGTATGCTGCGGCGGCGTCTTGCGGAACGCCTCAGCGACGGCCAGGACGGCGGCGACGCCCGAGGCGTTGTCGTCCGCGCCGTTGTAGATCTCGCCGCGCTGGACCCCCAGGTGGTCGTAGTGGGCCGAGACCACCAGCACCCGATCGCTCCCCGAACGGCCCGGGATCACCCCCAGCAGGTTCACGCCGGAGACAACACCTCCGCGCCCCTCCGCCGTGAACGGATGCTCGAAGGCGCCGCGCACGGGTTGGACGCCGATCGCCCGCAGGCGTTCCACGAGGTAGGCCCGGGCGCGCGCCGAGCCCGGCTGGCCTATGCCCCGGCCCTGCATGTCATCGGCCGAGAGCACGCGCAGGTCCTTGAGGGCCGGGGGCTCAGCCGCCGGCGCCGCGCCGATGCAGAGAACGGCGGCGATCAGGCTGGTCAGGGTCTTCATCATCGCCCTACTGCGGCTGGATGCGGGCCTGCGGGAACAGCCGCTCGAACTGGCCGAGCGCCTGGGCCGTAAGGCTCACGGAAAGCCGGGCAGCCCCGTCTTCCTCGGTGTCCCGCTCCAGCACCCGGCCGTGCTGGTAGAGCCAGGCGATGGCCGCGCCCTCGCCCGCCGGCGTGCGGATCTGCACTGGCGGCGCTTCGTCCACCAGAGCGGCGATGGCGGCGAGGAGGGCCTCCGTCCCCTCGCCGGTCACAGCCGAAACGGGCACGGCGGGCGGGCGGGCCCGCCTGGCATCGCCCATCACCCCGTCGCGCTCCGCCTCAGGCAACAGGTCCACCTTGTTCCAGACCTCGAGGATCCGCCGCTCGTCCATGTCGAGGCCGAGCCGCTCCAGCACCTCCCGCACGTCCGCGGCCTGGGCGTGGCTCTCCTCGCTGGCGATGTCACGGACGTGCAGCACGACGTCGGCCTCGCGCACCTCTTCGAGCGTGGCGCGGAAGGCTTCCACCAGCTCGTGCGGGAGGTCGGAGATGAAGCCCACGGTGTCGGAGAGTATCGCAGCCCGGCCGTCGGGCAGCTTCAGGCTGCGAAGGGTCGGATCGAGGGTGGCGAACAGCATGTCCTGGGCCAGCACCTCGGCCCGGGTCAGCCGGTTGAACAGGGTCGACTTGCCCGCGTTCGTGTAGCCGACAAGGGCGACGCTCGGGAACGGCACCCGGCGGCGCGCCGAGCGCTGCAGGGTGCGGGTGCGGCGCACCTCGGTCAGTTCCCGCTTCAGCTTGCCGATTTTCTCGGCGATGAGCCGGCGGTCGGTCTCGATCTGGGTTTCGCCGGGCCCGCCCATGACCCCGAAACCGCCCCGCTGCCGTTCGAGGTGGGTCCAGGTGCGGACCAGGCGCGAGCGCTCGTAGGTGAGCCTGGCGAGCTCCACCTGCAGCCGGCCCTCGCGAGTGCGGGCGCGGCGAGCGAAGATCTCGAGGATCAGCCCGGTACGGTCGATGACTTTGACCTTCCACGCCTTCTCGAGGTTGCGCTGCTGGACCGGCGTCAGGGCGTCGTCGACCACGACGACATCGAGCTCCTCCACCTCCACCAGGGCGGCGATCTCTTCGACCTTGCCGCGGCCGAACAGGGTGGCCGGCGTGCGCTTGCGCAGGGACACGACCATGGTCTCGCGGACCTCGAGGTCGAGGGCGAGGGCGAGGCCAGCGGCCTCCTCCAGCCGCGCCTGGGGATGGCGCGCGCCATCGCGGCCTTCCCGGTCGGGGTGGATCACGAGGGCGCCCTGTACGGGCGCCTCTCGGTCAACGAACTTGGATGAACTCAATCGGCCTCGTCATCGGCCGGCTCGTACAGCTGTACGGGCTGGGCCGGCATGATGGTGGAAATCGCGTGCTTGTAGACGAGCTGCGACTGCCCGTCCCTGCGCAGCAGAACGCAGAAATTGTCGAACCAGCTCACGACACCCTGCAGCTTCACGCCATTCACGAGGAAGATGGTGAGCGGCGTCTTCGACTTCCGCACGCTGTTCAGGAAGGTGTCCTGGAGGTTCTGTTTCTTATCGCTCATGGCTTTTCGCCTTCTGGTTCTGATCGAGCGGCCAAATCCGCCCACACACGCGAGGTCACGCTAAGCAGGGTTTGGCGACGCGCGCAATCGCACGCGGCAGGTCATATGGCCCGTTCTTTCGCCCGTTCGATATAGAGGCGACGCAAGCGCATCGCCACCGGTCCGGGAACACCCTCGCCCACAGGTTTGCCGTCGACGCTGACCACCGGGAGCACGATGCTGCCAGCTCCGGTAATGAAGGCCTCCCGGGCCTCCACGGCTTCGTCGGGCGTGAACGGCCGCTCCTCGACCTGGAGGCCGGTTTCGCGGATCACATCGATGAGCGTGTGCCGCGTCACGCCACGCAGGATGTTGGCGTTGGTGTCGCGGGTCCTCAGCACCCCGTTACGGTCGACGATCCAGGCGTTGGACGAAGCGCCCTCTGTGACCAGGCCAAGATCATCCACGAACCAGGCTTCCACGGCGCCGGCGGCCCGCGCCTTCTGTTTGGCCAGGACGTTGGGCAGCAGCCCTACAGTCTTGATGTCGCAGCGGCCCCAGCGGGACTCCGGCGTGGTGACCACCCCAACCCCTCGGGCAGCCCTGGCCTCGGTGGCGAGCCGGTCCACGCGGCTCACCGTCACGATCACGGCGGGCGCAGGCGGCGGATCTGGGAAGGCATGGTCGCGCGGCGCCACCCCGCGGCTGACCTGCAGATAGACAAGCCCTTCCCGAACACGGTTGCGCCGCACCGCCTCGCGCAGGACGATGGTCAAGGCTGCGCGGCTCATCGGCATGTCGATGGACAGTTCGAGCAGGCTGCGCTCCAGCCGTGCGAAATGGCCCTCGGCGTCGGCCAGCTTGCCGTCGAACAACGCCCAGACCTCGTAGACCGCGTCGGCCAGTTGGTAGCCGCGGTCCTCGATATGCACGAAGGCCTCGGCATGGGGTACGAACCGGCCGTTCACATAGGCTATGCGGCCCACCTCAGGCGTCCTCGGCCTCGAGGGCGCGCCCGCCGGACAGGCCCAGGGATTTCAGCTTTCGGTGCAGAGCCGAGCGTTCCATGCCGATGAAGGCCGCCGTGCGGCTTATGTTGCCGGAGAAGCGCAGCATCTGGGCGTTCAGGTACTCGCGCTCGAAGACTTCCCGCGCCTCGCGAAGCGGCAGGGCGATGATCCGTTCGGCGCCGAACGAGCCGGCCTGGTCGCTCACCGAGGCCTCGGGCGGCAACATGTCGGCGGTGATCGGCTCGGACGGCGACCCGGAGGCCAGGATCAGCATCCGTTCCACGTTGTTCCGCAGTTGGCGCAGGTTGCCCGGCCAGGCGCGGACCTGGAGCATGGCCAGGGCGTCGTCGGATAGCCTGCGCCGGGGCAGGCCCGTGGCCTCGCAGATGCGGGTGATGAAGTCGTCGATGAGCTCGGGGATGTCCTCGCGCCGTTCGGCAAGGCCGGGCACGTTGACTGGCACCACGTTCAAGCGGTGGAACAGGTCCTCACGGAAGCGGCCTGCAGCGATCTCCTCCCGCAGGTCCTTGGACGTGGACGAGATCACCCGGACGTCCACCTGCACGTCGGAATCGCCGTCCACCCGCCGGAACCGCTGCTCCACGAGCACCCGCAGGATGCGTCCCTGGCTCTCCCGGGGCATATCGGCGACCTCGTCGAGGTAGAGCGTGCCGCCATGGGCGCGTTCGAACACCCCGATCTTGGCCGGCCGGCCGCCCTCGCCTTCCTGGCCGAACAGCTCGATGTCCATGCGTTCCGGCGTCATGCCGGCGGCGCCGATGGGCACGAACTCGGATCGCGCCCGATGGCTGGCGCCATGAATGAGACGGGCCACGGTCTCCTTGCCCGCGCCCGGCGGGCCGGAGATCAGCACCCGGCTGTTGGCGCCCGCCAGCTTGGCGATCATCTGGCGCAGCTGCTGAGCGGCCACCGACCTGCCCAGCAGGCCTTCGGGGGTGATCGCCTGGGTCCGCAGCCGCCTGTTCTCCCGTCGCAGGTTCGCCGCTTCAAGGGCCCGCTCCACCACCAGCAGCAGGCGGTCGGACTTGAACGGCTTCTCGAGGAACTCGTAGGCGCCTCGCTTTATGGCGCTGACCGCGGTCTCGATGTTGCCGTGGCCCGAGATCATGATCACCGGCAGGTCGGGGTCGAGCGTCTTGACGAGGTCGAGAAGCTCCAGGCCGTCCATGCCGCCGCCCTGCATCCAGATATCGAGGATCAGCAGCGCCGGCTTCCGGGCCCGGACCTCCGCCAGGGCCGACTCCGAATCGTTGGCGGTGCGCACCGCATAACCCTCGTCCGAGAGGATACCCGCCACGAGTTCGCGGATGTCCGCCTCGTCGTCGACAACCAGAACGTCAGACGCCATGCCTTCCAGTCCTCTACGCCGTCACGGCGCCCGCCGGATCGCCGACGCGGGCGGCATGGGCCGCCGGCAGGCGCAGGATGGCCAAGGCCCCCTGCCCGCTGCGCGCATCGGCGAGTTCGAGCTCGCCGCCGTGGTCTTCCAGAATTCGCTTGACGATCGCCAGGCCAAGGCCGGTGCCCTTCTCTCGCGTCGTCACATAGGGCTCGGTGAGCCGGTCCCGGTCCTTGTCGGGCAGGCCCACCCCGTTGTCCTCGACCTCGTACGTCACCTGGCCGTCCTCGACCAACAGCCGGGCGGTGATCCGCCCCTCGAGCCGCGGGGTTCGGGCCCTGCGCGCTTCAACGGCTTCGGCGGCGTTCTTCAGGACGTTGGTGAGGGCTTGGGCCAGCATCCGACCGTCGGCCAGCAGCACTGCGCCGGAGGCGGGCTCCTCCAGCTCGACCGTGATCTCGGAACTCGCGACGCGCTGGGCGAACACGGCCGCGCGCAACAGCTCCTGGGCGTCCACCTCGGCGAACTTCGGGGCCGGCATGCGGGCGAAGGCGGAGAATTCGTCCACCATCCGGCCAATGTCCCCTACCTGCCGGACGATGGTGTCGGTGCAGCGGTCGAAGATCTCCAACTCCGCCTCGGCAATGTCCTTCCGGTACTTCTTGCGCAGACGCTCGGCCGAGAGCTGGATCGGGGTGAGCGGGTTCTTGATCTCGTGGGCGATACGGCGCGCCACATCCCGCCAGGCCGCATTGCGCTGGGCGGCGACCAGGCGGGTGATGTCGTCGAAGGTCAGCACCAGGCCACCCTCGCTGTGGCTGGCCCGAACGCGCAGTCGACGGCTTTCGCGGCCGCGGACCACATCGACCTCTTCCTCGGCGTCGCCGCCTCGTCCGGCCCCTTCGGCCACGTCGGCCAGTTCAGGCGCCACGTCGGCCAGCTTACGACCCCGGCCGCGGTCCTCCGGGAGAGCGAGCAGGAGGGCCGCCTGCCGGTTGACGACCGATATCCGGCCACGGGGGTCGAGGCCGATGACGCCGGCGCTAACCTCGGCCAGCACGGTTTCGATGAACTGCCGTCGGCTCTCGGCCTCTTCGCGGGCATTCTTCAGAGCCTCCTGCTGCATCTGAAGATCTTGCGTCATACTATTGAAAGCACGGGACAAGACCGCGATTTCTTCTGGATCCCGGTCGGTCTCCACACGGGCGTCGAGATCGCCGCCGGCGACCCGACCAGCCGCCTGGACCAGGCGCGCGACCGGGGCGGAGATGGCGTTGGCCGCGCCCAGGCCAAGCCAGACGGCGCCGACCAGCACCAGCAGGGCGGTTTCCGCATAGCTGAGGGCGAAAATGGTCTGAATACGCTCCCGGTTCTGGGCGACGTCTCGGTACGAGATCAGAGAGCCTTCCGCCTGCCGGAGGTAGCCGGTGATCCCCTCGCGCAGGGGACGGGCGATGTAGAGATACACGTCGTCGTAGGCGTTCAGCTTGTACAGCGCCCACATCACGTCCGCTCCCGTGAAGTCGGGCACGTATATCTCGCCCTGGTCCGCGGCGGCGAAGCCGCCCTTGGGCGGCGGTACATAGGCCGGTGCGTCCGGCATTTCGGCCCGCACGAGGATGCGCCCCTGACTGTCGACCAGATAGGCGCCCGGGAAAGAATGGTACGAGGCTAGCGCGCCAAGGTACTGGCTCACCTGGTCAGGTCGCGCTTCGAGGGCTCCGGCTTCCCGGTTGAGGTCGGCGGCCATCGGGGTGACGTGCTCGACGATGTAGCGCGTCTGCTCGTCCACATAGGAGCGGAAGACGGTCGCGGCGTTTTCCACCACAGTCTGAACACGCTCGGAGAACCAGTTCTCGACACCGCGGCTGACCAGCACCCCGTAGAAGATGAACACCACCGCAGCGGGCACGACGGCTGCGAGGGCGAACATGCGGACGAAACGGACGTGCAGCCGGGCGCCGGCATCGTCCGCCCGGGCCCGCACCAACTCGGCGATGCGCAGGCCCACCGCTGTGATCAGCAGCAGGATGATGATCAGATTCAGGCCCAGAAGCGTCAGGATCAGCCGACTGGCCGGGCCCAGCGGGCCGGTCTGCGGCGGTGAAGCGGCAAGGACGATGGCCAGCGCGGTCAGGGCCACAGCCACGCCATAGCCCACGCCCAGCACCAAGCGGGACCTGAGCGAACGCCGGGCCCAGGCGAGCACCGGCGGCGCGAACGCGGGGCTGTTCAGCAACGCCATTGAGTCCGGAGACTAGGGCGCTGTGTTCCAGACTCAACAACTATGTTGCCGCGATGCTTCACACCGCGGCAGGATGCCGCTAGCGCCGGCCGCGGCTCATCTCGACGCCGAGGTCCTGAATCTTCTTGCGCAAGGTGTTGCGGTTCAGCCCGAGGATCTCGGCCGCCCTGACCTGATTGCCGCGCGTCGCCGAGAGCGTCAGCTGAATCAGCGGCCGCTCCACCTCTTCAAGCACTCGGTCGTAAAGCCCGGCAGGCGGGATACCGTCGGGCTGGTCGGCGAAGTAGCCGGCCAGCTTCTGCTCCACGAGCTGGGCGAGGGTCGCCGGCCCTTCCTGGCCCTGCACCACGGGCTGCTGGTCGGCGAGCTCCTTCTCGATGATCCGGGCCGTAATCAGGTCCTCGCCATAGAGGGCGCAGATGCGACGGACGAGGTTCTCCAGCTCACGGACGTTGCCCGGCCAGCTGTGCCTCTTCAGGCGCTCCAGAGCCCCAGCGTCGATGGTCTTGGCCGGCAGGCCCTCGCGGTTGGCGCGAAGCAGGAAGGCGCGGGCGAGATCGGGAATGTCCTCCACCCGGTCCCGCAGCGGCGGCAGGCGCAGCGGGGCGACGTTGAGCCGGAAGAACAGGTCTTCCCGGAACAGCCCCTGCTGGATCAGCGCGCGCAGGTCGCGGTTGGTGGCCGCGATGATCCGCACATTCGGACGCCGTCCGGTCTTGGGGTTCAGCGCCGGCTCGGAGCCGTCGATGACCCGCAGCAGCCGCGTCTGGGCGTCGAGGGGCATGTCGCCAATTTCGTCCAGGAACAGGGTGCCGCCATCGGCGTCGACCAGCTTGCCGTAGTCACCGTCCTCTTTCCCGAACAGCTCGGTCTCGACGCGCTCGCGCGGCGTCGCCGCCAGGTTGATGACCACGAACTTCCCGTCACGCCGCCGTCCCATGTCGTGCATGGCTCGGGCGACCAGCTCCTTGCCGGTGCCGCTTTCGCCGGTGATCAGCACCGTCAGGTCCGCCCCCACCAGGCGGGCGATGGTGCGGTAGACGTCCTGCATGGGGCCGGAGCGGCCGATCAGCGGCAGGCGATCGTCCCGCACCGCCCGGGCCTGTGCCTTAGCCGCATCCGCATCAGCCGGCCGCGACAGGGCCCGCCGGGCGGCGGAAGTCATGTCGTCCAGGTCAAAGGGCTTGGGCACATATTCGAAGGCCCCGACCTCGGCCGCGTTGACGGCGGTGATGAGGTTGTTCTGGGCGCTCATCACGATGACGGGGAGCTTGGGCCGCTGCTTCTTGATCCGGGGCAGCACGTCGAAGACGTTCTCGTCCGGCATCACCACGTCGGTGACCACCAGGTCGCCCTCGCCGTCCGAGACCCATTTCAGCAGGGTCGTGGCGTTTCCGGTGGCGCGGACCTGATATCCCAAGCGCGTGAAGGCCTGGCTCAGCACCAGGCGGATGGAGCTGTCGTCGTCAGCGATCAGGATCTTCTTCGAAGCCGCATTCATTCGGAAAAATCCTCGGCGGAGGCGATCGGGAGCAGGACGCGAAAGACCGTCCGGCCGGGTTCGGACTCGAAATCGATGAGGCCGCCGTGGCCGGCGACCAGCTTGGCGACCAGCGCCAGGCCCAGGCCCGCACCGCTCGGCTTGGAGCTGACGAAGGGCTGGAACAGGCTCTCCCGGATGTGTTCGGGGACCCCGGGGCCGTTGTCCTGGATGCGCACCTCGAGCGGGGCGCCACGCAGGGCCTGGCCCTTGGCGGCGCGGACCCGCACACCATGACGGTAGGCCGTGTGGATGGCGATCTCGCCACGGCCGTCGCCACGGGCATGGGCGGCCTCCGCGGCGTTCTTCACCAGGTTCAGGAACACCTGGATCAGCTGATCCTCGTCGCCGAGCGCCGGCGGCAGCGAGGGGTCGTAGCTCTCGCGCAGCGTCAGTCCGTCCGCCACCCCGTTGGCGGCCAGGGCGCGGACCCGGTCGAGGATCTGGTGGATGTTGAGCGGAGCCAGCGATGGCAGGGCGTCGTCCGAAAACGCCTCCATCCGCTCCACCAGGCGCTTCACCCGGTCGGTCTCGTCGACGATGAGCTGCGCGAGCGGCGCATCCTCGGGCTTGGCGCCGGATTTCAGCAGCTGGGCGGCGCCGCGGATGCCCGCGAGGGGATTTTTGATCTCATGGGCCAGCATGCGGCCAAGGCCCACCAGCGAGCGGAGGCCGGCAGCCTCCTGCGGCCCGCGCTCGACGCCGAGGCCCGACTTCACCGTCAGGGTGAGCAGGACCGAGCCGTCTCCGAGCGGGGCCGCGGCCCCATCGGCCTCGAAGGGCGGCAGGCCGAAGAGGCTGATGTTCACACCCCGCTCGCGGACCCGGGCCCCTTCCTCGATCGCGCGATTGAGTAGCGAAACCAGGGCCGAGCCCGGCGGCAGGGCGGCCCGGAAGCGCCCCCGCGCCAGCAGCCCCAGGCCCTGACCGAACAGGGCCTCCGCAGCCTCGTTGACCGCCACGAGGGCTCCGTCCGCATCGACCACCATCGAGGGGTCGGGGCTGAGATCGAAGGCCGCCGCCTTCAAGGCCGCGGGATCATATCCCTTCGGCATGCGTCCCGGGACCTGCGTCCTTGTCTTTCCATTCATGCCGCCAACCTGTGATCCGAAGCTCCCCACAGAGCCGCAAGGCTCCGCTCCACTTCAGAGGCGTCCTCCAGCCGGCACAGGGCCGCGCGCGCTTCTCTCCGGGCCTGCGCATCTTCAGGCCAGGGGGCGTTTTCGATGTAGGCGGCCAGATGCTTGCGGAAGATCCGCAGGCCCAGGCGATCGCCATAGAACTTCAGGCTGCCACGCAGGTGATCCAGGGCGATGCCCAGCCGCGCGTCGCGATCGGGCTCGGCGAAGGGACGCCCCGCCAGTTCGGCCTCGATCTGCGCTGTGATCCAGGGTTTTCCGTAGACGCCGCGGCCGATCATCACGGCGTCGGCTCCCGAGGCGTTCAGGGCGGCGCGTGCGGTGGAGCCGTCCACGATGTCCCCATTGACGATCACCGGGATCGAGACCTCGGCCTTCACCGCCTTCACGGCGCTCCAGTCAGCCGAGCCCTTGTAGAACTGGCAGCGGGTACGGCCATGGATAGTCACCGCCTGCACGCCGATGGCCTCGGCCCTCGCGGCGATCTCCGGTGCGTTCTTCGAGGTGTCGTCCCAGCCCAGCCGCATCTTCACCGTGACGGGCACGTCGACCGCGTCCACGGCCGCCCCCATCAGCTCGGCCGCCAGCTCGGGTTCGCGCATCAGGGCCGAGCCGGACAGCACGCCCGTGACCTCCTTGGCGGGACAGCCGAAGTTCAGGTCGATGATCTGAGCTCCGGCCGCCACCGCCAGACGGGCTCCGTCGCGGATGTGGGCGGGGTCGCGGCCCACCAGTTGCACCACCATCAAAGGCAGCCCCTCGCCCACCGCAGCGCGGCGGACCACATCCGGCCGGCCACGTGAGAACTCGGCGCAGGCGACCATCTCCGTCGCCACGTAGGCCGCTCCCTGGGCGCTGGCGGCCATCCGGAATGGAAGGTCAGAGACGCCGGTCATGGGCGCGATCCAAGCGCGCCCATCCACCTCTACGCGGCCGACCTTGAGCTTGCTGCTCATTTTCTAATCATCCCCAACGCCATGTTTTTAGGCACTTTCCGGCGTGTCGTAAAGCTGGAACAAGCGGGCGCAGTTTCCTAAGACGGCAGCATGAGCTTTTCGGCGGTGGTGGTGGCGGCAGGATCCGGTCTGAGAGCGGGTCCGGGCGAGCCCAAGACGTGGCGCAGCCTGGGCGGGCGCCCCCTCGTGCGGTGGTCGGTCGAAGGGCTTTTGGCCGCCGGCGCGCGGGAGGTGGTGGTCGTGGTCGCCCGCGACAGACTGGCGCAGGTGGACGACGCCCTGGCCGGCCTGACGAACTGGCGCGCCGTGACCGGCGGAAAGACCCGGGCGGAATCCGTTCAGGCTGGACTCGCAGCGGTGACTGCAGACCGCAACCAGCCCGTCCTGATCCATGATGCGGCGCGGCCGTTCGTCACCCGGGCACACATCGACCCGCTGCTGGCCGCGCTGGAGGTTTCGGATGGGGCGATCCCCACCCTCCCCGTCCCAGACACGCTGAAGCGGGGCGAAGGCCTGGTGGACGAGACCGTGCCGCGGGACGGCCTGTGGCGCGCGCAGACCCCCCAGGCGTTCCGCTTCGCGCGGCTGAAAGCGGCCTACCGTCGCTGGCCGGCAGGCGAGGAGCCCACGGACGACGCCGCGGTGATGGAGCGCGCCGGCGGCGCTGTGGCCATGACGCCCGGCGATCCCATGCTGATGAAGCTGACCTATCCCCAGGACTTCCTGCTGGCTGAGCAGCTGGCGGGCGCCCGACGCATCGTGCGCATGGGCCAGGGCATCGACGCACACCGCTTCGGGCCGGGGGACGTCGTCTGGCTGTGCGGGGTCCGCATCCAGCACGACCTGGGGCTGATCGGCCACTCCGACGCCGACTGCGGTCTTCACGCCCTCACCGACGCGGTGCTGGGAGCCATCGCCCAGGGCGATATCGGCGAGCATTTCCCACCCAGCGACCCGCGCTGGAAGGGGGCCTCCTCCGACCAGTTCCTAGTCCATGCGGTGAACCTCGTAGGCGCTGCGGGCGGACGCATCCTGAACGCCGATGTGACCCTGGTTTGCGAGCGACCCAAGATCCGTCCGCACCGCGACGCCATGCGCGAGCGCATCGCCGAGCTGCTAAGCCTGCCGGTCGACCGCGTCAGCGTGAAGGCCACCACCACCGAGGGCATGGGCTTCACAGGCCGCGAAGAAGGCCTGATGGCCCAGGCGGTGGTCTGCATCGAGACCCCGGCCTAGGTCAGGGCAGCCACGTCCACCGCGTCTTGAGGTTGGCGTAGAGCGCTCCGGCCAGGTTCGTGTAGTCGTCCCGCCAGGGCCGCGCCAGGAAGGGGTTCGCCCGCTCCCAGCGCGGATCGGCGGCGAAGGACGCGAGCGCCGCGTCGTTGCGGGCGACGATCAGCACGTCTTCGGCCGACTCCCAGCTGCCCTGGGGGTCCTGCGCCGGTCGATAGGCCTGGACCAGCGCCCGACCGCCGGCGGCCCGCGCGACCGCCTGCGCCGGGCCCATCAGATCGAGGTTCCGGTTGGACAGGTGCAGGATGATGACCCCGTCAGGCTTGAGCCGGGTCAAGTAGCCCTGGATCGCTTCCACCGTCAGCAGATGCGCCGGAACGGCGTCGGACGAGAAGGCGTCGATGAGCAGCACATCGAAGGTGTCCGCGGGCTGTTGGGCCAGGGTCAGCCGGGCGTCGCCGATCACAAAGTCGACTTGGCCCTGGGCGCACGCGGTGGTGTAGGTGAAGTAGCGCGGATCGGTGGCGATGCGCTGCACCAACGGATCGATCTCGAAGAACGTGAGGTGGTCTCCCGGCCGGGTGTAGGCCGCGACCGAACCGGTGCCTAGACCCACCGTGCCGATCCGCAGCGCCGGGTTCTGCTCGCGCTTGCCGTCGAAGACCTGCCCGATCGGGGTGCGCGGCGTGTAGTACACCAGCGGATTGCACGCATAGGCCGGATTGAGCGATTGGGCCCCGTGCAGCGTCGTGCCGTGGGCAAGCATGCGCACCTCGCCGCCCAGGCTGGAGACGTAGGTCTGTGACAGGCGCATGACCCCGAAGAAGCTGCGCCAGCTCTGCCGCGTGTCGGTCCGGTCGGCGGCGGCTTCGGCGGCGAAGGACAGGACGGCCACAACCAGGAAGAAGAAGAGCGCCCGTGAACGGACCAGGAAGGCGCAGATCACCGACAGGGCCAGGAGTCCCTTCATCCCCATGTCGAAGAGCTCGGACTGGTCGAAGGCGCCGACGACGCTCTCCGAGGTGACGCGGGAGCCTACGGAGCCCAGCAGGACCGGCATGGCGGCCGCAGCCAGGATGCCCACCACGAGTAGCACCCAGGCGCCCGGCTCCACCCTGTTCAGCCGGCCCCAGGGGCGCGCCAGGCAGGCCAGGGCCAGCACCAGGGGATATTCCCAGACGTTGTTGAAGACCACGGGCGCCAGGAAGGCGTTGAAGGCGCCGCCCACCACGCCGCCGATGGAGAGGCAGAGGTAGAACTCGGTGAGATAGGCCGGATCCGGTCTCCGGGCCACCAGCCGCTGGTGGCACATCAGGGCGGTGAGGAAGAACGCGGCCAGGTGGATGAAGAACTGAAGGACGAAGTTGGTCGACTTGAACGGCAGGAACGCCGCGCAGGCGGCCAGGGCCGCGGCCTGAAGCACAAGGGTCAGTTGCGGTGAGATCAGCGGCCGCGCCTGGAAGGCGATGATGAAGGTCAGCAGGTACAGCGCCAGGGGCAGCACCCACAGGAACGGCGCCGAGGCCACGTCAGTGGTCAGGTAGGCGGTCACGCCCAGCATCAGGCTGGCCGGGATGGCGGCGAGCCCAATCCAGGTGAGACGGTCCATCCAGGTGGGCGGCGCGGCGTCCGCCTTCGCGACGACCTGCGCGTCCGCCACCGGGCCACGGGTGGCCATGAAGCCGAGGGTCGCCATCAGCAGGAGGAACCCGACGTAGGCCGCGGTCCAGCCGTATCGTTGCTCGGCCAGGGTCAGCGCCGGTTCGACCACCACGGGATAGGCGAGCAGCGCCAGCAGACTGCCCAGGTTACTGGCGGCGTACAGCACGTAGGGCTCACGCCCCTCGGCCTGCCCCACCGTGCGGGCGTACCAGGCCTGCACTAGCGGTGCGGTGGCCGAGAGGATGGCGAAGGGCGCGCCGATCGAGAGGCCGAGCACCGCCAGGAGCCACAGGTTCGGGTGCTCGGAGGACGGCGGGCCGGCCAGGCCGTTCACCCTCAGCGGCAGCGCCACCGCGGCGACGAGCAGGGCAGCCACATGCACCATCGCCTGCCTCCGGACCGAGGTGATCCTCTGCAGGGCGTGGGCGTAGAAGTAGCCGACCAAGAGGGCGATCTGAAAGAACGCCATGCTGGTGTTCCAGACCGAGGGGCTGCCGCCCAGGAGGGGCAACACCAGCTTGGCCACCATGGGCTGCACGAGGAACACCAGCGCGGCGCTGTAGAAGGTGGTCACGGCGAACAACGCAGGCGGCGCATAGGCGGATCGCGAGGTGGCGGCGAGCGTGGTCATGCGGTTTTCCGGCCCTTGATCGAAGCGGAACTTCAGGTGCTTGTGGGCGCGCGACAACCCCAAAGAGGTCCGGCCCTCATGTTCCCTCTTGAGATCGTCACTCTGGCGCGGCTGCTGATTGACGAGGCGCGGGAGCGATCCTTGCGAATCGTCACCGCCGAAAGCTGCACGGGCGGCCTGGTGGCCGGCGCCATCGCCTCGATCCCGGGGGCATCTGATGTCCTCGAGCGGGGCTTCGTGACCTATTCGAACCGGGCCAAGCAGGAGCTTCTCGGCGTTCCGGGCGACCTGATCGCCGATCTCGGCGCGGTGTCGGAACCCGTGGCCCGGATGATGGCCGAAGGCGCGCTGGACGCCTCGAACGCCCACCTCGCCGTCTCGATCACGGGGATCGCCGGGCCGGGTGGCGGCACGCCGATGAAGCCGGTGGGCACGGTGCACATCGCCACCGCACGCACCAACGAGCGTATCCTGCACCGGCACGAACTGTTCGAGTTCGAGACCCGCGAGGAGATCCAGATGGCCGCTGTGCAGTCAGCGTTGCAGGCGCTGCGGGACCGTCTGAGCTAGCCGGGCGAGATTTCCGGCTGGGGCGCGCCGTAGAGTTCTGCGGCGCGGGCTTCGAAACAGCCCATCAGCCGTTCGACGGCATGGTGGAAGTTGGCCTTGAGCAGGCCCTCCAGCAGCCGCGACTTGAACTGGAACTCGATGTCGAACTCGATGCGCGTGCCCGCCGGGCCCGCATCGATGAACCGCCAGCGGTTCACCAGCTTGCGGAACGGCCCCGACAGCAGGCTGACGTCGATCTGCTTGTTCACGGAATCGCGCCTGACCCGGGTGGCGAACCTTTCCTTCAGGAAGGCGAATCCCACGCTGGCCTCGGCGTCGAGGCTATCCACCTCGTCGCTGAGGGCGCGGGCGTTCCAGGTCCGCAGGCCGGTGATCCAGGGGACGAACTCGGGATAGCGCGCAACGTCGCCCACCAAGCTGAACAGCTGGTCAGGCGTGTAGGGCAGCTGCTTGGAGACGTGGTGCCGCACGGGTGGTCAGGCGGCCGCTTCCTTGGCCCGGCGCGCAGCCTGCAGCCGCGCGAAGTCCTCGCCAGCGTGGTGCGAGGACCGGGTAAGCGGGCTGGCCGAGACCATCAGGAACCCCTTGGCGCGGGCGATCTCCTCCAGGGCGCGGAACTCGTCCGGGTGCACGAAGCGATCGATGGCGGCGTGCTTGCGCGTGGGCTGCAGGTATTGCCCGATGGTGATGAAGTCGACGCCCGCGGAACGCATGTCGTCCATCACCTGCATCACCTCCTCCTTGGTCTCCCCGAGGCCGACCATGATGCCCGACTTGGTGAACTGGACGGGGTCGCGTTCCTTCACCCGCTCCAGCAGCCGAAGAGAGTGATAGTAGCGAGCGCCCGGCCGGATCGAGAGGTACAGGCGCGGCACGGTCTCCAGGTTGTGGTTGAAGACGTCGGGTCCGGCGTCGATCACCGACTCCAGCGCCGCGATCGGTTTGCGCGCGAAATCCGGGGTCAGGATCTCGATTGTGGTGGCGGGCGAGGCCGCCCGGATGGCCCGGATGGTCTCAACAAAATGCTGGGCTCCGCCGTCGGCGAGGTCGTCGCGGTCCACCGAGGTGATGACCACGTGCTTGAGGCCCATTTTCGCCGTCGCCTCGCCCACCCGGGCGGGCTCGCCCAGGTCCAGCGGCAGCGGCTTGCCGGTCGCCACGTTGCAGAACGCGCAGGCCCGGGTGCAGGTCTCGCCCATGATCATGAAGGTGGCGTGGCTCTTGTCCCAGCACTCACCGATGTTGGGGCAGCCGGCTTCCTCGCACACGGTGACGAGCCGGTTCGTTTTCACGATCTCGCGCGTAGCCATATAGCCCGGCGAGCCGGGCGCACGGACCCTGAGCCAATCCGGCTTCTTCAGGATCGGCGTGTCGGGTTTCGCCTGCTTCTCGGGATGGCGCGGACGCGCGCCCACGGTGTCGATGACCACGGCCATAGGGCCTAGATCGTCCTTCGCGGCCTAAGGATCAAGCTCGGATCGGGCGCGTCCCGTCTCTGCCATGCCGCTCACACACTGTTACCGATCTTTTCTTCGGCAACACTGACGGTTAGGCTTCCGTTCAACGACAACAGTCCGGGAGGGCGCGCCTTTGCGTCCATTCGACAGCGCCCAGGCGCAGTCCTCCATCTTCGACGCCCTCATCGACGCGTCGAAAACCTATGGGGCCAAGAAGCCGATCCTGGAGGACCAGGAGCGCAACCCGCTCAGCTACACCGACCTCATTCGGGCCTCGTTCGCTCTCGGCCGTAAACTGGCGGGGACGACGAAGAGGGGCGAGCGGGTCGGCGTCATGCTGCCCTCCAGCGCCGGCGGCGTGGTGACCTTCTTCGCCCTGCACGCATTCGGCCGCGTGCCGACCATGCTGAACTTCACGGCGGGCATCCGGAATCTGCGCGCGGCCTGCGAGTTGGCGGGAATCGAGCGGGTGCTCACGTCCCACCGCTTCGTCGAGCAGGGCAAGCTGCACGACCTGGTCGACGCCTTGGAGAGCAAGGCGCAGATAACCTACTTGGAGGACGTACGTGCGACCATCGGCCTGGGGGACAAGCTGTTCGCCGCCGCCGCCGGAGCCTTCCCCAAGCAGTTCCGGACTCCTGTCGCGCCCACGGATCCGGGTGTGATCCTCTTCACCTCAGGCAGCTTCGGCGCGCCGCGTGGGGTGGTGCTGTCCAACGCCAACCTGATCGCCAACTGCCACCAGATCGCGGCCCACATCGCGCTGGATCCAAACTGGGTGTTCTTCAACCCTCTGCCGATCTTTCACGTCTTCGGCCTGACCGGTGGGGCGCTTCTGCCGGTCCTCACCGGCATGAAGGCCTTCCAGTACCCCTCGCCGCTCCACACCAAGCAGATCCCCCCGCTGATCAAGGACAGCAAGGCGGCGGTGCTTCTGGCCACCGACACCTTCGTGAACCAATACGCCCGGGCGGCCGAGGCCGACGAGCTGGCGGGCCTGAATTTCGTGGTCTGCGGGGCCGAGAAGGTCCGCGAGGAGACCCACAACCTCATCGCCGAGAAGTTCGGCCCGATCCCGCTGCTGGAGGGCTATGGCGCCACCGAAGCTTCGCCGGTTATCGCGGTCAACAAGCCCACCGACAACCGACGCGGTACGGTGGGGGGCCTGCTGCCCGGCATCGAAGCCAAGCTGGAACCCGTGGAGGGCATCGTGGGCGGCGGCAAGCTGCTGGTGCGCGGTCCAAACATCATGTCCGGCTACCTGCGTCCTGACGGTTCGCTGGAACCTCCGACCGACGGCTGGCACGACACCGGCGACGTAGTCTCGATGACGGACGACGCCTGGATCAAGATCCTCGGACGCGTGAAGCGCTTCGCCAAGGTGGGGGGCGAGATGGTCTCGCTCACCGCAGCGGAGGACCTCGCCGCCGCCGTCTGGCCGGACTGCCGGCATGCGGTGGTGGCCATGCCCGATGCGAAGAAGGGCGAGCGGCTGATCCTGGTCACCGACCGGCGGGATGCCGAGGCGGCGCCCCTGCTCAGCCATGCCCAGAAGATCGGCGCACCCGAACTCGCCGTGCCGCGAAAGATCATCCGCGTTCCGGAGATCCCCGTGCTGGGCACGGGCAAGACCGACTACGTCGCCCTGCAACGAATCGTGGAAGCTGAACTGCGGCGAGCCGCCTAGCACCTCGCGACGAGGGACCGCCGCGAGCCCGATCTCAGCGGGGGCTTCAGATGTGCAGCGCGCGGCCGTACGCGTCGAGCGCGGACTCGTGCATGGCCTCGCTCATGGTGGGGTGCGGGAAGACCGTCGCCTGGATCTCGGCCTCGGTGGCTTCCAGGGTCATGGCCAGGGCGAAGCCCTGGATCATCTCGGTGACCTCGTGCCCCACCATGTGGGCGCCGACCAGGGCCCCCGTCTTGCCGTCGAAGATGGTTTTCACCATCCCATCGACCTCGCCCGCGGCCACTGCCTTGCCGTTCACACGGAAGGGGAAGCGACCCACCTTGGGCTCCAAGCCCTGCTCCTTGGCCTGGGCCTCGGTAAGCCCGACAGAGGCCACCTGCGGGGTGGTGTAGGTGCAGCCCGGGATGGGTGCAGTGAGGTTCGTGGGCTTCAGGCCCGCGATGTGCTCGACGCAGTGCACCCCTTCGTGGCTGGCCTTGTGGGCGAGCCAGGGCGGGCCGGCCACATCGCCGATGGCGTAAAGGCCGGGAACGCCGGTGGCGCCATGCTGGTCGGTGACGATGTGGGTCTTCTCGACCTTCACGCCCAGCGCCTCCAGGCCCAGATCCTCGACGTTGCCGACGATGCCGATCGCGACGATGCAGACGTCGGCGTTCAGGGTCTCAGCCTTGCCGTCCGCCTCGACCTCCAGGCTGACGCCGTTCTTGGTCTTGGTCAGCTTCTTCACATTGGCTGGAACACGGAATTTGATGCCGCGCCTTTCGAAGGACTTGCGGGCGGTCTTCGAGATCTCCTCGTCCTCGACGGGCAGGATACGCGGCATCATCTCGATGACCGTCACCTCCGAACCGAGCGCCCGGTAGAAGCTGGCGAACTCCATGCCGATGGCGCCCGAGCCCACCACCACGAGCGACTTCGGCGCCGCCTTCGGCACGAGGGCCTCCCGATAGGTCCAGACGCGTTCGCCGTCCGGCTCCAGCCCGATGGCCGGGACTGTCCGGGCCCGGGCGCCGGTGGCGAGGATCACGTGCTTGGCGGTCAGGGTGCGCGAGCCGCCGCCGTTCAGGCCGACGACGACCTTTGGCGCGGAGGAGCCCTTCTCGAGCTTGGCCACACCGGAAACCACCTCGATCTTGTGCTTCTTCATCAGGAAGGTGACGCCCGAGTTCATCTGGGCGGCGACCTTGCGCGAACGTTGCACGATGCCGTCGAAGTCGAAGCCGCGCTTCTCGATCGCCAGGCCGTAGTCCTTCAGGTGGTCGAGCTGCTCGTAGACCTCGCCAGACTTCAGTAGCGCCTTGGTGGGAATGCAGCCCCAGTTCAAACAGATGCCGCCGAGTTCGGCCCGCTCCACGATGGCGGTCTTGAAGCCGAGCTGCGAAGCACGGATTGCCGTTACGTAACCACCCGGGCCCGAGCCCACCACGACCACGTCGAACGCATCAGACATCAGAGCAAAGCCTCGATCGCGCCTTCCAGCGCCTTGGGTTCGACGGTCGGGGCGAAGCGGTCCACCACCCTGCCCGACCGATCCACGAGGAACTTGGTGAAGTTCCACTTGATGCCCGCGGTGCCCAGCACGCCCTTCTTCCGGCTCTTGAGGAAGCCGTAGAGCGGATGGGCCTGAGGGCCGTTCACGTCGATCTTCCGCATGAGCGGGAAGTCGACCTCATAGGTCAGCGAGCAGAAGCTCGCGATCTCCTGTTCGTCCCCCGGCTCCTGGCCACCGAACTGGTTGCAGGGGAACCCCAGGACCACCAGGCCGCGGTCGCGGTACCGGCGATAGAGCTCCTCCAGCCCTGCGTACTGGCGCGTGAAGCCGCACTTGCTGGCCACATTGACGATGAGCAACACCTTGCCGCGGTAGTCCGAGAGCGGCGCCGGCCGGCCGTCGATGGTCTCGGCGGCGAAGTCGTAGATGCTGCTCATCGCCGCCGGCTCAGACGATCATCGTCAGCGGTTCCTCGATCAGGGCCTTGAAGGCCTGCAGGAACCGGGCGCCGGTGGCGCCGTCGACCACCCGATGGTCGCAGGTGAGCGTCACCGACATCACCGTGGCGATCTCGAGCGCGTCGCCGCGCACCACAGGCCGCTTCTCGCCGACGCCGACGCTGAGGATGCAACCCTGCGGCTCGTTGATGATCGAGCTGAAGGTCTTGATGCCGAACATCCCCAGATTGGAGACGCTGAAGGTGCCCCCCTGGAATTCCTCGGGCTTCAGCTTCTTGTTTCGGGCCCGCTCGGCCAAATCCTTGGCTTCGGTGGCGATCTGGGCCAGGCCCTTTGTCTCGGCGGCGCGGATGATCGGGGTGATCAGCCCGCCCGGCACCGCCACCGCCATCGAGATGTCAGCATGGTGGTGCATGGCGATCCCTTCCGGCGTGTACGAGGCGTTGGCCTCGGGCACGCGCTTGAGGGCCACAGCCGCAGCCTTCATCACCATGTCGTTGACGCTGACCTTCACGCCCTCCTTCTCCAGGAGCGCGTTGATGCGGGTGCGCGCCGCCAGCAGGCCGTCGATCTCGAGGTCGATGGTCAGCGGGAAATGCGGGACGTCCCGGAAGCTGTCGGTCATGCGCCGTGCGACCGTCTTGCGCATGCCGTCCAGCGGGATGAGGTCGTAGCTGCCGGGCTGGATGCCCTGCTGCTCGAGGCTGAGGGCCTGCCGCGGAGCGGCTGCAGCGGCCGGTTGGGGCGCAGCCGACTGTGCTGCCGGCGCCGCGGCCCGGCCCGGCTGGGCCGCGTCGATATCGGCCTTGACGATCCGCCCGTGAGGACCGCTGCCCTTCACCGCCGAAAGGTCGATGCCCTTCTGTTCGGCCAGACGCCGCGCCAGGGGCGAGGCGAAGATCCGATCACCGGCCGGCTTCGCCTTGGCGGGCGCCGGGGCGGCGGCCGGTTGCGGCTGGGGCTTGCTCACCGGATCGGTGGCCTGCTCGCGGCCGGCGCGCCCCTGGTCCGTCTCGCTCGTCGGGGCCGGCGCGGCCTCGGACTTCGTCGCAGGCGGCGGGGCCGACTCCGGTTCGCCTTCGCCCTGCAGCCGGGCGATGGGCGTGTTGACCTTCACACCCTCCGATCCCTCCGGGATCAGAATCTCGGCGACGACGCCCTCGTCGACCGCCTCGACCTCCATGGTCGCCTTGTCGGTCTCGATCTCGGCGATCACATCGCCGGAGCGGACCTGGTCGCCGGGCTTCACGTGCCACTTGGCGAGGGTGCCCTCCTCCATCGTGGGAGACAGGGCGGGCATGAGGATGTCCGTCATGCAGGTTCCTTGGACAGATGGGCCAGGCTGGCGGCGTTCGCCTCCCAATTCTGGCCGTCGAAGGCTTCGATGGCGATCTCCAGCCCCTCGATGGTGTCGAGGCAGCGGGCGTTCACGCTCCAGCCGTCGGGATTGGACCTGGGGCGGTAGAAGCTTTTCACGCCGCATTCGGCGCAGAAGAGGTGCTTAGCCACCCGGGTGTTGAAGGTGTACTCGGCCAGGCGGTCCGCCCCCGCCGTGAGGCGGAAGCGGCTTTCCGGCACGATGATGTGCAAGAACCCCGTCTTGGCGCACATGGAGCAGTTGCAGGCCTGGGCTTCCACCCGGGCCGGCAGCGCCACTTCGAAACGGACGCCGCCGCAGTGGCAGCCGCCCGCGCGCCAAGCGAAGCCGTCGCTCATCGGTAGCTCACCGCCTTGGCGGCCGCCACGATCTTGTCGACCGACGGCAGCGACAGCGCCTCGAGGTTGGCCGCGTAGGGCAGCGGCACATCCTCCTGGCACACACGCGCCGGCGGAGCATCGAGGTAGTCGAAGGCGTGCTCCACCACCCGGGCCGCCACCTCGGCGCCGACGCCCATCGGGCCCCAGCCTTCCTCGACCGTGACCAGACGATTGGTCTTCTTCACGCTCTCGACGACGGTCTCGTGGTCGAGAGGACGCAGGGTGCGCAGGTCGATGACCTCGGCGTCGATGCCCTGGGCCGCCAGTTCCTCCGCCGCCTTCAGCGAAAGCCCAACCATCCGCGAGTAGGCGACGATGGTGACGTCCTTGCCTTGGCGGCGGACCTTGGCCTTGCCGATGGGCAGCACCCAGTCCACGCCCTCCGGGACGTCGAACTCCTGGCCGTACATCATCTCATGCTCGAGGAAGACGACCGGGTTCGGGTCGCGGATGGCGGCCTTCAGCAGCCCCTTGGCGTCGGCCGCGTCATAGGGGGCGATCACCTTCAGGCCCGGCACATGGGCGTACCAGCTGGCGTAGTCCTGGCTGTGCTGAGCCGCGACCCGAGCAGCCGCGCCGTTGGGGCCGCGGAAGACGATGGAGGTCTTCAGCTGGCCGCCCGACATGTAGAGGGTCTTCGCCGCAGAGTTGATGATATGATCAATGGCCTGCATGGCGAAGTTGAAGGTCATGAACTCCACGATGGGCTTTAGGCCCGCCATCGCCGCACCCACGCCCAGGCCGGTGAATCCGTATTCCGTGATCGGGGTGTCGATCACCCGCCGCTCACCAAATTCCTGGAGCAGCTCGCGGCTGACCTTGTAGGCGCCCTGGTACTGGGCGACTTCCTCGCCCATCAGGAACACCGCATCGTCCCGGCGCATCTCCTCGGCCATGGCGTCGCGCAGAGCGTCACGCACCGACTGCTTCACCAGCTTCACATCCGAGGGCAACTCCGGGTCCTTGAGCGGCTCGACGGCCGGTCGAACGGGGGCCGGGCCCTCGCCTTCAGGCTGGGTCTTCACCGCTTCGGGCGGCTGCTTCTCGGGATCGCCCGCCGAGGCCTCGCCGCCTTCCACCGGCTTCTGCACCGGAGCGGGGGCCGACGGCTGAGCGGCTTCGCCCTCGCCTTCCAGGCGCGCGATGGGCGTGTTCACCTTCACGTCCTGCGCGCCTTCCGGCACCAGGATCTCGGCCACAACGCCTTCATCGACGGCTTCGACCTCCATGGTCGCCTTGTCGGTTTCGATCTCGGCGATGACGTCGCCGGGGGCGACCACATCACCCTCCTTCTTCAGCCATTTGGCGAGGTTCCCCTCCTCCATGGTGGGTGAGAGAGCGGGCATGAGAATCTCGATCGGCATCAATGTCTCCGAAGTCTCAGTTCGCCGGAATGATTGCGAATTTCTGAAGAAGACCGCCAATGGCGGCGGCCAGGAACAA
>JAEYNH010000102.1 GCA_023412655.1 Pseudomonadota bacterium
TAGTAGGGCAGCCCTTCGAAGCCTTTCGGGACGCCTGCATCCGGGATGAACCCGTACAGCTCGGTGTCAGGAAGTGCGGCCTGGACCAACTCGCGCACTTTCAGGAGCGCCTCGAGGTCGATCCCGGTCTCTACGCCCATCGATTGCAACATGAACACCAGGTCTTCGGTGACGATGTTGCCGGAGGCGCCAGGTGCGAACGGGCAGCCGCCGATTCCACCCAAGGAGCTGTCGAGGGTGGTGATCCCTTCCTCAATCGCAGCTAGAGCGTTGGCGAGTCCCAGGCCGCGGGTGTTGTGGAGGTGAACCCCTGTGCAGGCGTCATCTCCGACGACGCCGCGCACTGCCCGGATCATCCGCTTCACCTGGGCCGGGTTGGCGTAGCCGGTGGTGTCGGACAGGCCGACCTCGTCACAGCCCGCAGCCATCAGTTGCTCAGCCAGCCGGAGCACCGCAGCCTCAGGAATCAGGCCCTCGAGGGTGCAGCCGAAGGCTGTGGAAAGACCACCTTCCAGCTTGGGTCGCTCGTGCTTCGGCTGGGCGGAAACGAGCTCGGCGACGCGCCGGGTCTCCGCCAGCATCTCAGCGTGCGTGCGGCGCACGTTCGCCAAGCTGTGGCTCTCGCTGACGGAAATGGGGATGGTGATCTTGTGGGCGCCGGCGGCGATGGCGGCTTCGGCGCCCTTCAGATTGGGCACCAGTACTGCGACGGTCAGGCCGGGCAGGCTGCGCGCGAAGGCCACCAGTTCGGCGGTGTCGGCCAACTGCGGCAGCAGCTTCGCCGGGACGAAGGAACCGACCTCGATCTCGCTGACGCCGGCGGCGGCTTCGGCGGCGATCCAGTCCTTCTTCGCCTGCGTGGACATGATGGGCTTGATGCTCTGCAGGCCATCGCGCGGGCCGACTTCGCTGATCTCGATGACGCGACCGTTCATGTTCAAGCCTCCGCGCCGTCGAGGACGACGCCAGTCTGCAGCAGGGATTCAATCGCGGCGGCGTCGTAGCCGGCCTCGGCCAGGATAGCCCGGCTGTTCTCGCCCGGACGGGGAAGATCGTGGCGGACGCCGAAGCGGCGGCCGGCCATCTCGATCGGAAGGGCGGGCAGGTTCACGACCTTGCCGGAGTCGGGCAGCGTCAGCGGGACGAGACCGCCAGAGGCGTTGAGGTGAGGGTCGTCGAACAGTTCTTCCGGCTTCACGATCGGGGCGAAGGGCAGGCCCGTCGTCTCGAGCTTGGCCAGCAGTTCGTCCTTGTCCATCGTCGCGAACAGCGCCTGGACCCGCGGCAGGATCCGGTCGCGGGCCGCCACGCGGTCGTTGTTCTTCACGAGGCCCGGGTCGGCGCCCAAGTCGTCGAAGCCGAAGGCCTTGCAGAACGTCTGCCACTGCCCGTCTGAGACCACGCCCACGAAGACGCGCTCGCCGCTCTTGGTCTCGAACTGGTCGTAGATCGCCCAGGCGGAGATGCGGACGGGCATCGGCCGGGCGGCCTGGCCGGTCACGGCATACTGGGCCATGTGCTGGCCAACGAGGAACACACAGTTCTCGAACAGGGCGCTCTGGATCAGCTGGCCGCGGCCGGTCGCGTGGCGCTGCTCCAGCGCCGCGAGGACGCCGATCACGCCGAAGAGTCCGCCCATGACGTCGATCACCGAGGCGCCGGCGCGGAGCGGGCGTTCCGGTGGGCCCGTCATGTAGGCCAGGCCGCCCATCATCTGGGCGATCTCGTCGAGGGCCGTCCGCTCACCGTAGGGGCCGTTCAGGAAGCCCTTGTCCGAGCAGTAGATCAGGCGCGGATTGGTCTTCGACAGCGTCTCGTAGCCGAAACCCAGGGCGTCCATGACGCCTGGCCGGAAGTTCTCGATGACCACGTCTGCCTGTCCGACCAGGGCCTCGGCGACGGCCTTGCCTTCGGGATGCTTGAGATCGAGCGCCAGGCTGCGCTTGTTGCGCGAATACATGGGGAAGTAGCCGGCGCCGGAGCCCACCAGGCGGCGGGTGTTGTCGCCGCCCTTGGGTTCGATCTTGATCACCTCGGCGCCCAGGTCGGCGAGGACCATGCCGGTGGTCGGGCCCATGACCATGTGGGTGAACTCGACCACCTTGATCCCGGCGAGGGGCAGGGCGGTCCGGTCGGAAGCGGCGTCAGTCATCGCGGCGTGGTTCCATCAAGCTTGGCGGCGTCGGCGCCAGAAAGGTCAAGGCGGCGCCAGGGGCGGTCCTGGCGGTAAGCGGTCTCGAAGGCGTCGATGTGAGCGCGGCGCTTCAACGTGACGCCGATCATGTCCAGGCCCTCGAGCAGCATCTCGCGGTCACTCTCGGCGATGGCGAAGGTGAGCGGCTCGGCGCCGGGCAGGGTGATGGTCTGAGCCTCCAGGTCGACCGCCAGGCGCAGGCCGGGCGCCGCCTCGGCGGCGGTGGCCAGGGCCTGGACCTGAGCCTCGGGCAGGACGACCGGCAGGATGCCGTTGCGCACGCAATTGCCCTGGAAGATCGCGCCGAAGGACGGCGCCACAATGCAGCGGACGCCATACTCGTGCAGGGCCCAGACGGCGTGCTCCCGGGACGATCCGCAGCCGAAGTTGCCCCCCGTGAGCAGGATCCGTGCGTCCCGGTAGCCGGGGCGGTTGAGCACGAAGGTGGGGGCCTCCCGACGGGTTTCCACATCGGCGTAGCGCCAGTTGGCGAAGAGGCCCTCCGACAGGCCCACCTTCGACACCTTCTTCATTTCCCGCGAGGGGATGATGGCGTCTGTATCGACGTTGGCGCGCATCAGCGGGGCTGCGACGCCTTCCAGGCGGACGAACTTCTCCATCTCAGGCCTCCAGGGCGCGGACGTCGGCGATACGGCCGGCGACGGCCGACGCGGCGACGGTGGCCGGGCTGGCCAGGTGCGAGCGGACGCCCGGGCCCTGGCGGTTCTCGAAGTTGCGGTTGGTGGACGTCACCACGCGCTCCTTCTCGGCGAAGTGCTCGCCGCCGGCGAAGAAGCACATCGAACAGCCGGACTTCCGCCACTCGAAGCCGGCTTCCAGGAACACCTTGTCCAGGCCCTCGGCTTCGGCGGCAGCCCGAACCCGCATGGAGCCGGGAACCACGATGGCGCGGACGCCCGGCGCAACCCGGCGGCCCCGCAGGACGTCGGCCGCGGCGCGTAGGTCGGTGAGCCGGCCGTTGGTGCAACTGCCGATGAAGGCTGACTGGATCGGGAGGCCGATGACGGACGCGCCCGGTTCCAGGTCCATGTAGGCCAGGGCCGCCTCGGCGCCGGCCCGCTGCTTCGGATCGGCGAAGGTGGCGGGGGCGGGGACAGCCCCGGTCACCGGGATGGCATGCTGAGGGCTGGTGCCCCAGGTGATCATCGGTGCGATCTGGGCGGCGTCGACGCGGATTTCCTTGTCGTAGACCGCGTCGGCATCGCTGCGCAGGCTCAGCCAGTCCGCGGCGGCCTGGTTCCACAGCTCGCCCTCCGGCGCCAGGGGGCGACCACGGAGATAGGCCAGCGTCTTTTCGTCGGGCGCGCAGAGGCCGGTCCACGCGGCGAACTCAACGGCCATGTTGCAGAGCGTGAGACGTCCCTCGATCGACAGAGCCTCCACCGCCGAACCGGCGAACTCCACCACATAGCCCGCGCCGCCGGAGGCGGTGTGTTCACCGATCAGGTGGAGGATCATGTCCTTCGGTGTGACGCCCGGAGCAAGCGCGCCGGCGAAGGTGACCCGCATGGTTCGTGGCCGGCGCACGGCCAGGGTCTGCGTCGCCAGGGCGTGCTCGCCCTCGGTCGAGCCGATCCCCCATGCGAGGGCGCCGACGCCGCCCTGGGTGCAGGTGTGGCTGTCGGGGCAGACGATGGTGAGGCCGGGTTGGGCGAGGCCGAGCTCGGGAGACACCACATGGACGATGCCCTGGCTGGGGTCGTCGATGTCCAGGACGCGGATGCCCGCCGCCGCCGCCGCGGCCCGGGTCTCCTGGATGAAGGCCTTGCCACCGGGCATGGCCGTGTCGTCGCTGCGCGACAGGAACGTGTCGACGATGTGGTCCATGCAGACCAGGGTCTGCCCGGGACTGCGCACCGGGCGCCCGGCCTCGGCGAGGCTCTTCAGTGCGATGGAGCCGGTGCGCTCGTGCAGCAGCACGCGATCGACGTAGAGCAGGCTCGTGCCGTCCGGCAGGTCGGCGACGAGATGCTGGTCCCAGATCTTCTCGACGATCGTCTTGCCCATGGGGCCGTCCCGCCTCGCTGCGCCGTTTTCGTGAGGGGGGCAGTCTCTACCGACCGCAGCCGTGAGCGGTTGCAGCTTCGTCGGGATGTAACCGCTAGGTGGGGTTTTTCGACGTCAGTCGTTACGCGAACCGCGCACGCGGCCTAGCTACTTCGCCGTGTCGTTTTATCCGGAGCTAGAATGCAGCTTTCCGATCAAACCCCGCGCGAATACTACGCGGAGATCAAGGCGCGCCCCACGCGGGCCAAGTTCGGCTTCGGAGCCAAGGCCGCGATCGTCAATATCGACCTTCAGCGCGCCTATACCTCGGTTGGCGAGTTCGCCACCGCCTACGAGACTGATCCTCGGCAGCTCGAATACATCAACGAGATTTCGGATCTCGCGCGAGGCCACGGCCTGCCGGTGATCTGGACCTATGTGGCCTACATGGAAAGCGCCGCCGACGCCGGTGTATGGGGGACGCGGACGAACACCCCCGACAGCCTTCAGAACATCAAGGTCGGCAGCCGGCGGGCCGAGTTCGATCCGCGCCTGCGGATCGACACCTCGGTGGACGCGGTGTTCAATAAGCGGATGGCGTCGGCCTTCCACGAGACGCCGCTCCAGTCGCTGCTGGTCTGGCACAAGGTGGACACGGTGATCATCACCGGCGGCTCGACCTCAGGCTGCGTGCGCGCGACGGCTGTCGACAGCCTGATGCGCGGCTACCGGACGATCGTTCCTGAGGAGTGCGTGGCCGACAAGCACGAGATCCCGCACTTCGCCAACCTGGCGGACATGCTGCTCAAGTATGCCGACGTCGAGCCGGTCTCGGCGGTGCGTGACTACCTGACCAACTGGAACCCGGCATGAAGGCCGATCCCAATCTCTACGACTACTGGCCGTATCGGGACCGCCCGCCGATCGTCTGGCCGGGCGGGAAGAAGCTGGCCTTCTGGATCGCGCCGAACATCGAGTTTTACGAGTTGGACCCGCCGGTAAACGTCTCGCGGCCCGGTTGGCCGAGGCCCTCGCCGGACGTGGTTGGTTACTCTCAGCGCGACTGGGGCAACCGCGTCGGCCATTGGCGGCTGATGGAACTGATGGACAAGTACGGCATGCGAGGATCGATCTCGCTGTCGACGGCCCTGATCGACCATCACCCGGAAATCATCGAAGCGTGCGTGGCGCGCCGCTGGGAGTTCTTCTCCCACGGCATCTACAACACCCGCTATTCCTACAACATGGACGAGGCCCAGGAACGGGCCATCATCGAGGACTCGATCCGCTCGATCCAGGCTGCCACCGGGCAGCGCATCCGGGGTTACCTGGCGCCGGCGCTGACCCATACCGAGCGGACCCTGGAGCTCCTGGGCGAGTACGACTTCTGGTACACCTGCGACCTGTTCCAGGACGACCAGCCCCAGCCGGTAAAGACTGCCACGGGCAAGCTGATCTCGATGCCCTATTCGCTCGAGGTCAACGACGTCATCATCTACGGCTCGCAGGGGATGTCGGCGCAGCGGTATGGCGATGTCCTGAAGCGCCACTTCGACCAGTTGCTGGAGGAAGGCGAGCAGAGCGGGACAGTGATGTGCATTCCGCTGCATGCCTACCTGGTCAGCCAGCCGCACCGCCTAGGCGCCTTCGCAGAGGCGCTGCGGTACATCTCCGAGAACAGCGCCGACGTCTGGGTGACCACTGCCGTGGAGATCGCCGAGGTCTATCGCGAGCAATACTTCGACCAAACCCTGGACGACATCGCCTCCCGTGGCCTGGCTACGGGAGGGACGGGCTTCGCCCCAGCCGAGGATTCCCATGCCGGTTCCTGACGAGTACCTGCTCTATCCGAACCGCCGCTACGGCGGAGATCATGACCGCTATCCCTGGCGGCCGTCGGCGGACCGCCCGCCGGTTGCCTGGCCGGGCGGTGCGGCGGTGGCCTGCATGATCGTGGTTCCGCTCGAGTTCCACATGCTCAATCCCCAGGGCAAGCCGTTCAAGCATCCTGGGGCTATGGTGACGCCCTATCCGGACCTGCGGCATTACACGACCCGGGACTACGGCAATCGCGTCGGGGTGTTCCGGATCCTGCGGGAACTGAAGGCCGCGGGTTTCAAGGCCACCGTCCCCATCAATGCGGCGCTGCTGTCGCGAGCCCGCCCCCTTGTGGACGCCGTCTTGGAGGACGGCCACGAGATCGCCGCCTACGGGATAGATACGGACCACATCCACTGGAGCGGACTGGCCGAGGGGGTCGAGCGGGAATGGGTCAGGGCGACGCGGCGGGCGTTCGACGAGGCCGGGTTGAAGCCTCGGGCTTGGATGAGCCCTGCGCGGCAGCAGTCCTTCGAAACCCTCGACCTTATCGCCGAGGCCGGCTTCGACGTCTGTCTGGACTGGGAACAGGATACCGTGCCGGTGCCGATGAAGACGGCCACTGGAGCTGTGGCGGCGGTCCCGCTCTCGAATGAGCTGGACGACCGTCTCCTGCTGAACGACCGGCGCCAGACCGAGGCCGAGTGGATCGAGCAGATTCTCGAGGCGGCGCGCCTCACAAAGGAGGAGGCCGGACGCTACGGAGGGCAGATACTGAGCTTCAGCCTGACGCCCTACATCGCCGGCCAGCCCTTCCGGACCTGGGCGCTGCGCAGAATCCTGTCCGCCCTGGCCGCAGACGCCCAGGTATGGCCGGCCACGGCCGGCCAGATCAGCGACGCCTCCGGCGCTACGGGCGGGAGCGTCGTCGGAACGGCCGCCCAACCCGCGCCCTGCGTGGCCTAGGACTAGAGATCATCGGTCTCGGGCACTAGGTAATCGAGGTCGCGGCCCACCGCCCTGGCGGCGTCAACCACGTCCTGCGCGCAGGTCGCCACGGCCTTGGTCATCGAGACGGCGGACGCCAGGAAGATTAGCGCCAGGGTTCCGCACAGCTTGCCATTGTGGAAGATCGGCGCGGCGATCGCTGAGTTCTTGCCGGGCGGGACCGTGAAGCGGTTCCGGCCGCGCGTCGCGAAACCTTTCGCCCGGATTTCGTCCAGGGCGGCGTCGGAGGTGAAGCCTAGGGCGTTGTCCCCAGGGTCGTCGGAGGCCATCAGGTCGCTGCGGCTGAGTTGCCGATCCCGTTCGCTTGAAAAGGCGAGATAGACCAGCCCCGCCGCCGATTGGGTCAGCGGATAGACGAACCCCGGATAGTAAGTCGAAAGGGTGTATGGCGAGATGGTGTGGGTGGACTCCCGCACGATCATGTTCATGCCGAAGCGGGTCGACACCGCGACCGGCCAGCCGTGGGTTTTGGTCAGCTCGACGATGTGGCGTCGGGCGACGGAGCCTAGCAGGCTATGGTCCTGGTAGCCGCTGGCAAGGGATTGGACCAACGCCGTGGGACGATAGTTCTTCCGGCCGGGCTCCTGTTCGATCATCCCTTCATGGACAAGCGTTGAGACGAGGCGTGCGCCGGTGGCGTACGGCACTTTGGCGGCCCGGGAGATCTCCATGATCGACAGCGAGCCCGCCGAATTGATCGCTCGGAGCACTGCCAAGCTCCTGCTCACCGACCGGATGGGAACGCCCCGTTCCATAACCTACCCCCTATGTGTACGGCGCTTGAACGGGACCATCGGTCGGCCCTCTGTCAACGCGCGATGGCCTTTTCGTTAGCCCGCTTTCTGCGGCGGTAACCTATTTGGCGCCTTTTGACGCTTCATGGGAAAATGTTCCCTCATGGGCGGCGCCCGCGCACCCAGGGCGCACGACATAACCGCCTAGCGGTGATTCTGCGAAAAGCGATACCCAAGCACCCGCAGCCGTGACCGACTCGCACGTGGCGAACGGGCGGCTGAACGCACCGTCGGCCCCAGCGCGCTTGCTGCGCCTTGGAGCAACTGGGTTTCACACTTCTCCTGGGTTGGGGACACCATGAATAGACGCGATCTGATTCTGAGCGGTGCGCTCGGCCTCGCCGCCGTCGGCGCGTCAGCTAAGGCGCAAACGGCGAAGGCGGCGCAGTCTGGGGCGGCGCCGGTCGGCGGCCGGGGCGTCGCGATACCCACCAACTATGGTCACGTCTTCACCATACCGTTCACCACCTCGACGGACCTGAACGCGTTCATGCCGCCGGGGCTGGAGGCGGTGCATCCGCACCGGGCGTTCATCAAGGCCGAGCGGATCAAGATTCGCTCGCCCGAGGCCGACGCCATGCCGCCCTCCTTCACCCAGTACCACCAGCTCTGCATCACCACGATGGCCACGGCGCCAGGATTCGGCGAGCGGCAGCGGAATATCCTCATGTGGGAGGACCGGCCCTGGGCCGTCGGCGGCAGCATGCTGGCCGTGAAGCGCTGGGCCGACATCCAGATGACCGAGATTTTCGAAGGTGACCGGCGCATCGTCGAGCAGGGCGGTTCAGTTCCCTTCCACATCAACGTCTGGCTGAAGGGCGTCTCGCTTATGAGCTTCGCCGGCCAGCTTGACGGCAAGCAGCGCAGCCAGCTTCCGCCGTATCCGGGCTTCTTCGTGGGCGGCGACCCCGGGCAGGAACTGCTTGCCATGGACCTTGCCGCACACTCGTTCTCGCGACCGATGTACGGCGCCGGCGAACTCGTTTTCGGCGAGCCCACGCCGACGGTCTCTGCGCGCCGCGTCGCCCCCGGGGGGACCAGCCCATTCGAGCAGAACGCGCCGCCGGGACCGGGCAAGAACTGGTCGGCGTCGCTCCTCAAAGACATCAAGGTGGAGGGCGTCCTGTTCAACGAGTTCTCGTTCACCCGCGCCCGCGGCAGCGAGTTCAAGCTGGTCCGCGCGGCTCTGCCGGGGAATGGCCGGTCGCGGCTCTAAGCCCGTGATCTCCGCTAGGCGGTGCCACGCGCCGGCAGGCGTGCGCGGGGATCTCGACAACCTAGTCTGCCGTCGAGGTTCGGATTCAGATTTGAAGGGTGAGCGACCATCATGAAAGACCGTGATCTGAGCCGACGGGGTGCGGCCAGCGTCGCCGCCCCTGGGTCCGCTGGCGGCAGCCCTGGCGAAGTCTTTGTTCCCGGTGAGTACGGCGAGACGCTGAACATCATGTTCACGACCTCGACCGACCTGAACCAGTTCATGCCCGAGGGCCTGCGGTGCGTGGACCCGCATCGCGGCTTCATCAAGGGGCAGCGGAAAAAAGGCGGCACGCCGAGCGGTCAACCAGGAGTGCCCCACGCGCCAGGCCTGCAGATCGGTATCACCACCATGGCCACGACCGAGAAGTTCGGGCCGCGGCACCGCAACATCCTGATGTGGCAGAGCCACCCCTATGGCATCGGCTCGACCCTGGTCGCCGTGAAGCGGTGGGCCGACGCGGAGATGACCTACATCTTCGAGGAAGACCGGGCGTTGATCGCCCAGGGTTCGCCCGTCCCGATCTATCTGACGGTGCAGCAGTACGGCTATCCGCTGCTCAACTTCCACGGCTACCTGGACGGCAAGAAGCGCGTCGAGGATCCGGGCTATGCCGGCATGTACGTGGGCGGCGAGCCCGGCGCAGACCTGCTCTCCCTGTCGTTCGACAATTCCGAGTTCACGCGGCCGCTCTATGGCACGGGCGAGCTAAGCTTCGGCTCCGTTCCGATCGAGCGCGAGCCCGCCAACCCCTCGAAGGGCTGGCCGTCCACGCTGCTGAAGGACGTGAAGGTCGAAGGCGTCATCTACTGGGACCTCTCGTTCACCCGATCCTACGGAACCGAGTTCGAGACGGTCCGGAAGGCGATCCCCGCGCCATCGCTGGCGAAGTAGCGGCCGCTCGGCCTGCGCGTGTTGACGAGGACTTGGAAGGATTTGGCCCGATGAAGCTGAACGTGAGCAGGTACTTCCACCGGGGTGACCGGTCGAGCCGCCCGGCCGCGGCGGCCCTGACGGTCGGGCTGGTCGCAGCCACTCTTTCGGTGGTCGGTCTGGCCGCGGCCGTGCAGGCCAAGGCCAGCGCGCCCGAGCAAGCCTATGTCGAGCCGGCCGGCCACGCGGCGCCGGCCAAGGTCCGTCTCCTCACGGACGAGCAGTACCGCAACACCATCGCCCACATCTTCGGCGCGGACATCGACGTGCAGGCGCGGTTCGCACAGATGCGTCGGGGGCGCGGCGGGCTTCTCGCCGTGGCGAGCACGACGGCGGGCATCTCCGCAACGGACGCCGAGGCGTTCCACCGCACGGCCTACGCCGTGGCCGACCAGGTGGTCGACCCCACCCACCGCAACCGGCTGATCCCGTGCCGCCCGGCCAAGGAAAACGCCGCCGACAGCGCTTGCGCCAAACGCTTCCTCGAGCGGACCGGTGCGCTGCTGTTCCGGCGGCCGCTCACCGAGGCGGAGCTGAACGACGCCGTGGACACTTCGGTGCGGGCGGCGAACGAGTTCAACGACTTCTACAAGGGCCTGTCCTACGCCCTGGGCGGCATGCTCTCGAGCCCGAAGGTCCTGTTCGTGATCGAGGCGACCGAGCCGGATCCGGATCGTCCCGGCGCGCAACGTCTCACGGCATATTCTCTCGCGACCCGCATGAGTCTGCTGCTGTGGAACGCCGCCCCCGACGAGGAGCTGCTGCAGGCGGCCGCCAACGGGTCGCTGCATGATCGCAATGTCCGCAGGGCCCATGTTGAGGCAATGATCGCCTCGCCCCGGTTCGAGGCCGGCGTGCGGGCCTTCTTCTCGGACATGTTGATGTACGAGGACTTCATCGCGCTGGCGAAGGACCCGACCATCTACCCGAACTTTACCGGTCGAAGCGTCAAGGATTCGGCCGAGCAGACGATGAAGGCGCTGGTCGATCACATCATCGATCAGGACGCCGACTACCGGAAAATCTACACCAGCCGCACGACCTTCCTGACGCCCAACCTGGCGCCCCTCTACGGCGTCAAGGCGCCGTCGAGCGGCTGGGCTCGCTACGAGATCCCCGAGGACTCCCCCCGTCAGGGCCTGCTGATGCAGATCGGCTTCCTCGCCGCCCATTCGCACCCGGGCCGGACGTCTCCCACGCGTCGGGGCCGAGCGCTGCGCGAACTCCTGCACTGTCAGATCGTGCCTGACCCCCCGGCGAACGTGGACTTCTCGATCATCGAGGATCCGAACGCCAGGTTCTTGACCGCCCGTGAGCGGATCAACGCCCACAACACCGACCCGACGTGCTCGGGTTGCCACAAGATCACCGATCCGATGGGCCTTGCCCTGGAGAAGTTCGATGGCGCGGGCGCCTTCAGGACCACCGAGAACGGTGCGGTGATCGACACGAGCGGGGGCCTTGATGGCGTGACGTTCGACGACTCCCCAGGCTTGGCTCAGGCGATGCACGACAACGCCTCGACCACCTCGTGCCTGGTCCAGCGGGTCTTCTCGTACGGCCTCGGGCGGGATCCGCAGGACGGTGACGAAGAGCTCGTCGCCTACTTCGAACGCACGTTCATCCGCGACGGCTATCGGATCAAGGCGCTGATGCGGAATCTGGCGACAAGCCGCGCGTTCGCCCAGGCCAACGCCGGCGGCCAGATGGCGCAACTCACCAGCGAATGAGCCCCTTCCAAGCCACCTGAGAGTGACGGCGCCGACCAGCCTGCGGCGTCAAGGAGCAGCAGATAATGATGAATCGTCGTCGCGTCCTGAGGGGCGTTCTCGGAGGCAGTGCGGTCACCGTGGGGCTGCCGCTGCTCGACTGCTTCCTGGATGGGAACGGCCAGGCCATCGCGGCCACCGGCAAGGCCATTCCCGTCCGTTTCGGGACCTGGTTCTGGGGCCTGGGCATGCAGTCGCAGGTCTTCACGCCGAAGGTGACCGGCGCGAACTGGGAAATGACGCCCGAACTGGAGCCGCTGAAGGACATCCGCGAGCACATCAATGTGTTCACGGGCTTCGACGCCATCAAGGATGACTCGCCCAACCTCTGCCACTTCTCGGGCTGGGTAACCTACCGGACCGGACGGTTCCCCTCCGCGCGGAACGACATCCCCACGGAGAGTGTCGACGTCACGATCGCCCGCAAGATCGGCGGTTCGACGCGCTTCCGGCAGCTGGACGCCACCGCCACGGGCAGCCCGACCGACAGCTACAGCTTCTCGAATATCAACTCCTTCAACACCCCTGAGATCACGCCGACGGCGCTGTACCAGCGGATATTCGGCAACGAATTCCAGGATCCAAATGGCACGACGTTCAAGCAGAGCCCCACGGCGCTCATGCGTCAGAGCGTTCTGTCGGGGGTGCTGGAACAGGCGAAGGACCTGGAACGCGGTTTGGGCGCCGCCGACCGAGCCCGCCTCGACCAGTACTTCACCGGTCTCCGGGAGGTGGAGAACCAGCTCCAACACCAGCTGACCAAGCCAGAGCCGATCGAGGCCTGCAAGGTCCCGGCGGGGCCGCCCGAGGACGGCCTGCCGGGCATCGACACCGGGACGCTGAGCGCGCGTCACAAGATCATGACGGACCTCATGGTCATGGCGGTGGCCTGCGACCAGACCCGCATCTTCAATATGGTCTACGCCAACGCCAACGCGAACACGACCAAGCTTGGCCTGACCGGCACCCACCACGTCATCACCCACGAGGAGATGATCGACCCGGACCTGGGCTACCAGCCGATGGTGCACTACTTCACCATCGAGGCGATGAAGGCCTACGCCTACTTCATCCAGCAGCTGGGCTCGATCCGCGAAGGGGACGGCACGCTGCTCGACAACAGCCTTGTGTTCGCTCACTCGGACCACGAGTACGCCAAGCTGCACGGCATCGAGGGCATCCCGGCCCTGACGGCGGGCCGCGCCGGCGGCCGCGTGAAGACCGGCCTCCACATCGCCGGCAACGCCGACACCGTTTCGCGAGTCCCCTTCACGCTGATGCGCGCCATGGGCGTAGAGACGCAGGCCTGGGGCGAGAAGTCGAACCGCACCTCGAAAGAGATCGGGGAGATCCTCGCGTGATGGAGCGCCTCCCGTTGAGGGTCGCCGGTCTGGTGGTCGCGCTGGTCGCGGCCGGCGCGACCGGCGCAGCGGCCCAGGAGGTGCGGCCGCCCCCGACCAAGATCGACAAGATGCCCCATGCGGCGAAGGGCATCGATCCCGTCGCCGAGTTCGCTCGCGGCGTCATCGCCTTGAGCGCCAAGGATTACGAAGGGGCGCGGCAGGCGCTGGAGCGGGCGACCAAGGGCGCCCCCGAGCACTACGACGCCTGGGGCTTCCTCGGCGCCGCACGCGCCGGCCTCGGCGACTGGGCGGGTTCGAAGATCGCCTACGAGGAGGTGATCCGCCTGGAGCCAACTAGCGCCCACGGCCACGCCGGCCGTGCCCTCGCGCTGGCCGCACTCAAGGAGACCGCCGAGGCCGAGAGCGAGGTCCGGTGGCTCGAAGAACGCCTGAAGGAGTGCGGCGCCAAGTGCACCGACCGCGTCCTCCTGCAGACGATGATCCCACAGGTTCGAGGCGTGCTGGCTGGCACGGCCGCGCCTGCGCCCATGGCTGACCTCGGCGACGCCCGGGTCCTGCCGGTGGAGCTTCGCCAGCCCCGAGCTGCCGCATGAAGACCAAGATCATGACCCTGGGCTGCGCCGCCGCCCTGAGCTGCGGAGCGGCTCACGCCGCGGGCCCCAGTGTGGAGCTCAACGCCCCGTTCGAGCCGGTCGGGAAGAACGTGGCCATGGTGCTGTCGCTGCACCGTCACGCGATCTTCGAGAGCCCTGAGGGCAAGGAATGCCCCGACGGCCGGAACGTGGCCCACGTCGAACAGTACATGGCCCAGTTCCCCACCGAACTCGCCCGTGCGGCGAACGAGGTGCGCTACGGCTACGGCTACGGCAATCGCGGCCCCAACGGCGAGAATGTGCTGGCCAAGCCGTTGTCGATCGAGGACCCGATCCCGTTCAAGCCGTCCCAGAGCGTCCTGGCTCCCGGCATTGACCTGGACGACCGGATCAGCCCCGAGGACTACGAGAGCCCGGACGGCCGCAAGGGCGTCGACAATCAGTTCAACCGCATTCTCGGCTGCGTGGAGGCCTTCCGCGAAGGCGGTTTGTCCCACTACACGGTCAACCGTAACCTTCACCTGCTGTCGCAGCGGATGATCATCGAGATCTCGGATCTGGACGACATCCGGAACGACCCTGAGGTTACCGTCAGGACCTACCGCGGGCTCGACCCCATCAATTACAGCACGGACGACAAGCCCACTCCGGGCGGCACGCAGCGCCTGGACCGGCAGCGAGGCGCCCGTTTCGAGGTCACCACGAAGGGTAAGATCGTGGGCGGCGTCTTGCTGACGGACCCAGTCGACCTGAACTTCCCTTGGCGTCCCAACACCGGGGCCAATGACTACAAGCTGCGCGGCGCCCGCATCCGCGTTGCGCTGTCGGCCACTCCCGAAGGCTATGTGGCCAAGGGACACCTGGCCGGCTTCGCCGATATCCCGACCTGGTGGGCCGGGTTCATGAAGGCCTACGGCGGCCGGATGCAGGACGTCTCGAACCTGAGTGCGCCCTCAATCTACCGCGCCCTCCTGAACTACGCGGACGGTTACCCGGACGAGAGCGGCAAGAACACCGCCGTCTCGATCACCTACGACGTGCAGTTCGTCTCCGTGCACATCGTCCCGACGGGACCCGACCTGATGCCGGCGGCTCAAGTCGCCGGCCGCGACCAGAGGAAGTAACCATGGCCGCCCGCTCTTTCCGCAAGCTCGCCATGACCTTGGCGGCGGGCTCGGCCGCGCTGCTGGGCCTGGCGGCGACGCCCACCCTGGCCGCCACCCCGGCGTCCGCCCGACCGCTGCCGCCGGACGTCAGGATCGGCGATACTGACACCTCGGGATGGATCTACACCGACAACAAGGGCTTCTCACTGTACGTCTGGCCGCGGGGCGACTTCCCGATGCGGTCGAGCTGCACCGACGAGCGTTTCGTGCGGGCCACCGTCAACACGTCGGACGCCAAGTACTATCTGCCCGACGCGGACAAGCGTCCGACGTGCGTCCAATTCACGCCGCCGCTGTGGGCGGGCGCGAAGGCGAAGCCGGTCGGCGACTGGGCCGTGATTGATCGCCCGGATGGCAAGCGCCAATGGGCCTTTAAGGGCCGGCCGGTCTATCGCTCGTCGCTCGACAAGCGGCCAGGTGAAGTGAACGGCGGCGGGTTTTTCAACCTGCTGGGCGGCGCCGCGGTGAACCCCCGCACGCCGATCCCCGCCGACCTCCAGGGCTTCCCGCCTGGAGTGACTGTGAAGCTGACGCCGGAAGGCACGGTCCTGATGGACGAGGCCAACCGCCCCCTGTTCGTGCGGGACGGGATGGAAGGCGTCAAAACCGCTGCCGGCTGCGGTGCGGACTGTCGGATTGGCTGGCGGCCGTTCTTGGCGCCGGCGCTTGCGATGCCCTCCGGCGACTGGTCGGTGGTGGATGTCGCGCGGGGCGTGAAGCAGTGGGCCTATCGCGGGCAGCCGCTGTTCAACTACGACCGCGTCGTCCTGGATCCTCAGGTGCCCATGGACGCGATGCCAGGCTGGCGCCTGGCCGTAGTGAAGCCGCTTCCTGAACCGCCGCCGGTGGTCACCGTCCAGATGACCCTGGAAGGCCCGGCCTACGCCGACGCCGACGGCCGAACGCTCTACACTTTCCACTGCATCGACGAGACCCTCGACCAGATCGAATGCGACGTGCAGGGCACGACTCAGCAGGTCCGCCTCAGCATGTGCGGCGGTCCCGAGCAGTGCCGCGAGTGGTTCCGGCCGCTCTACGCCCGCAAGGGGGACAAGTCTCCCAACAAGACCTGGACGGTCGTGAAGATCGACAAGCAAACCCTCGGGCGCATGTACGACGAGAAGCAGGAAGGCCTGTACGCCTGGGCCCATCGCGGGCGCCCGCTCTACACCTTCCATCTCGATAAGGTTCCGGGCGACGCCTACGCCCACTCGATCCAGCTTCACCAGGCTGCCGACTGGCGGATGGTCCTGGTGGGGGCGCGGTAAGCCGCGCGCCGGAGAGCCGAACCACTTCAACCCAGCTTGGCGAGTAGAGTGCGATGACAGACGACATGGGGGCGACGTTCGCGCGCCGCAGACAGTTCCTTGGCCTGGCAATCCTGGGGGCAGGGGCCGCGCTTGCAGGCGCGACCTCGGCGCGGGCGGCAGTCCCCGGCTGCGACGCCGGCGATACCAACGCCGGCCGCGTGTCGATGCGTAAGGCTCTGGAATACGCCTCGCCCTCGACGACGCCCGGCAAGACCTGCGCCGGCTGCGCGTTCTACACCGCGACGGCCTCGGCGCCAGACTGCGGCAAGTGCCAACTCCTCAACAACGGACCTGTCGCAGGTAGCGCGGTCTGCAGCTCGTGGGCCCCCAAGAAATGAAGCGTTTCCAGATCAACATCCCGCTGCGCCGCGCCGGCATGGCGACGCTCGTCGCCGGTTTCGTCCTGGCGGCCGGCCCCGGCCAAGCCCAGTCCGCCGACCCGGCGACCGCCATCGCGGCCCGGAAGACGGGCTACGGCGAGATCGGTGCGGCCTTCAAGACGGTGAACGACGAGCTCCGCAAGCCGAAGCCCCTGGCGATCGTGCTCACGCGCAGCACCGCCACAATCAAGAAGACGGCGCCCCGTGCGGCGAACTGGTTCCCGGCAGGCAGCGGCCCGGCGCCGGGCGTGAAGACCTCGGCCAAGGCCGAGATCTGGACGAAGAAGGCTGAGTTCGACGCCATCCAGGCCCGGTTCCTGGTGAACGTGGACAAGCTCGACAAGCTGGCGGCCGCTGGCGACATGAAGGCTCTGCAAGCCCAGGCCCGCGTGGTCGGCGGCGACTGCAAGGCGTGCCACGACAAGTTCCGCACGCCGCAGGACTAAGGGCCCAAGCCCGGCGACGCCTCCCCCGCGCCGCCGGGCTCGAACGCCGGACAGCCGGGACGAGGAAGCACGATGACGGAAACGACGGGCGGCCCGGGCCGCGTGCGCGTGTGGGATGTGCCTGTGCGGCTGTCGCACTGGCTGCTCGTGGTCCTCCTCGCGTTCTCGTGGTGGTCGGCCGGCGAGAACCTCCAGTGGCACCGATGGAGCGGCTACGCGATCCTCGGGATCGTACTTTTCCGGCTGTACTGGGGCTTCGCCGCGCGTGGGCCTGCACGGTTCGCCAATTTTCTCCGGGGGCCGAAGGCGACCCTGGTCTACATGCGCTCCCTGGGCGAGCGCGCCCCTTCGGGGAAGGGCGGCCACAATCCTCTGGGAGCCTGGAGCGTCGTGGCCCTGCTGCTGGTGGTGCTGGCCCAGGTGATCTTCGGGCTCTTCGCCGTGGACGTTGACGGCTTCGAGTCGGGGCCGCTGTCCTACATGGTGGACTTCGAGACCGGCCGGGCCTTCGCAGAGCTGCACGACCAGACGTTCAGAGTGCTGCAGGTGCTCGTCGGGCTGCATGTGGCGGCGGTGCTGTTCTATCTCGCCTACAAACGCACCAACCTGATCGCGCCAATGCTGACGGGCCGCCAGTGGCTCACCACCGATCCTGGCCCCATCGCGACGCCGCTCTGGCGTCTGGCGCTGGGCCTGGCCCTGGCGGGCGCGGCGACGTGGTTCGTCGCCAAGGGCCTGCAGCTTTAGCCTTCCGACACACCTCAAGGAGAGAACGATGCTGAGAACGGCCCTGATCGGCGCCGCCATCCTGGGGATGTCGGCCGCCGCTGCGATCGCCGCCCCCCCGCCGCCGACGCCGGGCGACGTCGCCGTCTTCAAGGAGAAGGGCGCCTACGTCTTCCGCTCCGCCAACGACAGTCGGCCGCTCTACACCTTCGATCGCGACGCCGCGGGCAAGTCGAACTGCAAGGACGCCTGCGCCACCGCCTGGCCGCCCCTCGCGGCGGCCGAGGGCGGCGCGACAGTCGGCGATTGGTCCGTCATCCGCCGCGACGACGGCTCCCACCAATGGGCCTGGCGCGGGCGGCCAGTCTACACCTTCGCCAAGGATGGCCCTGAAAAGGCGACCGGCGACGGCCTCGGCGGCGTCTGGCGGCTGCTTCCGACCGCCTCCGCGAGCTGAGGCGGGACGCCGTCGGGCCGGTAGCGTTCGGCGCGTCGCAAGGCGCCCCCGCTGCGCGTCTATCCCTGAGGGCAGCCCTTGGGTGGCGCGTACAGGATCCGACGACCGTCGTCGTCCGCGCTCGATGGGACGGTGAGGACGTGCGGTCTAGGCCCGGGGTGGGCGGGGCGACGGCGCCTGAAGGCGAAGCAAAGGGGAGGGCGGAAGATGATCGAAGGGACGGAAGATCCAGCGGCGCCTGATATCGATCCGAATGTCACCGCGCGCAGATGGCTTGCCCGGCTCGACCGGGAAGGCGCGTCCATTGCGCTGTTCGTCGAGCTTCGCCGCTGGCTTGCGGCCAATCCCAGCCACAGCGCGGCCTATGCCGCCGCGTTGGACGACCAGGTCGAGGCGTTCGATCGCGCCTCACCCGGAGGCTGAGGCGTCCCGGTGGCCGGGGAGCCTCGGGGCTCAGCCGCGGGCCCGCTTCAGCACGCGCTGGGCCGCGCCGCCGGCGAGACCGTCGACCACCGAGATCACCGCCTTCCGCATGTCGCGGTTCGGGATGCTGGCAGCGGAAACTCAAGGACCTTGGCTAAGGCGTAGGGCCCCTCGGCAGCGCGTGCGGCGCCTATGACGCCGGTCGGCGTTGTGTGGATGTGGCGCGCCGCTGAGCTGCCTTGCGTGTGATCGAGGCCGCGAGGTCGGGCCCCGGCGGGCGTTACGGCCTGGCGGCGACAGGAGTTGACGATGACCAACACCTCTCAGAGGCGGTCCAGGTCCGTTGTTTCGCCCGCCGCGCTGGCGGCGGGGGCGCTGATGTTCGCTCTCGGCCTTGCTGGCATGGCGGCCCTGCTCGCCGCCGCCTATGGAACCTCGCCGCGGAGCCTGCATTGGGGCGACCGTCTCGGTCTGGCGGGCGCCGTCTGCGCCTCGGCGGTGGCGCAGATCCTGATCCTGGTGGGAGCTTGGTTCATTTGGCGCGGATTGGCGCGTCGGCGCTGAGCCGCATCCGGACAGTAGCTAGTCCAGCCCTCGCGAGGTGCGGTCGCGCCGAGCTGGTGTCGGCTGGCGGCAGCCGCGATGCAGCGCGCCAATTCCATGATTCAGTCACGTGGTGGCGACGAAGGCGCGATGGAAGCTTCAAGGCGCTGCAGCAACGTGACCAGCTGCTTGAGCTCGTCTGGCGGCGTCTCCGCAAACAGCAGATGTGCGACGGCGGCGCGGTGAGCCGTGGAGCGGCGGGCAAGTTCCTCCCCCCGCGCAGTCAGGGTGAGGCGTTGCCGCCGTCTGTCCTGCGGATCGGCAGCTTTGGATAGAAGGCCGCGCCCGACCAGCGTGGCGACCAACTTGCCGATTTGAGCCTTGTCGCGCCGCGTTTCGTGGACGACGTCGAGTTGGGTGCAGCCTTCGTGAGCAAGCACGATGCGGAGGATGTGAGCCTCCATCAGCTGCAGACCCTCGCCCTCGGCCTTCAGCGCAGCCGCCATCTGGGCTTTGACCAGATCCATCACGCGGCTGATGTGATCGAGGGCTTCCATCTCCTCGCGGCTGGCATGCGGCACGGCTGTTCAATCTCCTCGTCCAGCCAAAAAGGTTGACAATATCGACCGTTTGTCCGCTAGTGACGGTAGATAATATCTACTGATCTCGCGTCGTCGCAAGCGTATCTCTTGAGGACAATGGAATGCGTAATGATACGGCGCTCACGCGTGCGGAACGCTCCGGCGCTGCCGAACAGCTCACGACACTTCGCGATCGCCTTGCCGGCACGCGGCGCGGTCATCTGATCGACGGGGCCTGGCGTCCCTCGGAGTCGGGCGGGTTCATCGAGGTCGACGATCCCGCCACGGGGCAACCGATCGCAACGGTGGCGGCTGCCGATCACGAGGACGTGGATGCGGCGGTCCGCGCCGCCAGGCGAGCGTTCAGGACGGGCCCATGGCCTCGCCTGCCGGCATCGCGGCGTGCGGCTCTGCTCTTCGCCCTCGCCGACGAGCTGGAACGGCAAGCGGGCGACCTGGCGGCGCTTGAGGCGCTGGATGCCGGTCACACGCTCGCGTCCATCACGTCGGGTGACCTGCCGCTCGGCCTTCGCGCCCTGCGCGACAACGCCGGCTGGGCCACGAAGTTGGCCGGGGAGACCGCGATGCAGCCGCTCGACCAGCAGGGAGCGAACTACTATCTGCGCGAGCCGCTGGGCGTCGCGGGGATCATAACGCCCTGGAATGCGCCCTTCCTGATGACGCTGCAGAAGCTGAGTTCTGCACTCGCGGCGGGCTGCACGACGGTCATCAAGCCATCGGAACTTGCGCCGCTTTCCACGCTTCGCATCGGTGAGACGTGCCAGAAGGTCGGATTTCCTGCCGGGGTGGTGAACATCGTGACGGGTGGCGCGGCCGCGGGCGCGGCCCTGGCGGAGCACAACGATGTCAATCTCGTCAGCTTCACAGGATCGACGGAGGTCGGCCGGTCGATCCTTGCCGCCGCCGCCCGGAGCAATCTGAAACGCGTCGTGCTTGAACTGGGCGGCAAGTCGCCCGTCATCGTATTCGCCGACGCCGACCTTCCAAAGGCCGCCTCTGCGATCGCGGCCGAGATCACCTTCAAGAGCGGTCAGTACTGCGCCGCCGGATCACGCGTGTTCGTTCAGGCCTCGGTGTACGACGTCTTCCTCGACCAGGTGCGCAGCGCCATGCAGAAGGTGCGCACCGGGCCCGGCTACATGTCCGGATCAGACATGGGCCCGATGATCTCCGAGCGCCAGCGGGGGCGGGCCAGTGAGATCGTCGAACAAAGCCTTCAGCGCGGCGCGGTGGCTGTGTGCGGGGGGCGCGCAAAGCCGGGAGCTGGCTATTTCTTCGAGCCAACAATCCTCACTCACGTCAGCCCGGAGAGCCGGGCGGCGCGGGAAGAGATCTTCGCCCCGGTCCTGATCGTGACGCCGGTGCCGGACGACGCTTGCCTGGAAGACATCGCGCATCGGGCCAACGACAGCGCCTACGGTCTTTCCGCAAAGGTGTGGACGCGCGACGTCCGACGAGCCTTGGAGATGATTGCCCGCCTCGAGGCCGGGCAGGTGGTCGTGAACGGCGGCGGTGGCGAGGCGACGCTGCCGTTTGGCGGCATCAAACTCTCTGGCTGGGGGCGTGAGAATGGCTTCCCGGGGGTTTCAGCCTACACCGAGATCAAGGCGGTTCGCCTGGGCTACTAGCCAGGAGGACTCGCTGTGGCGGTCCTGGGACGACACTGGGGGCCTGGGAGGGCTCTCCCGCTGCAGGGAGAGCCCGCACCGTTAGAAGCGTCGAGTATAGGCTACCGACCACACGTCGGCATGTCCGTTTTCCGCGGCGCTGTCCCGTTCCTGGCGGGTGTAGTCGAGCCGCAGGCCGTTCACCCCATCAAAGTGGTGCTGGGCCCCCACGCCGAAGCCCCATGACTCAGCCTTGTTGTGGCCAATGTAAGAGCCGTCCAAATCGACCTTGGTCGTCCCGTAGCCGATGCGCGCCAACAGGTCGGTCTTCTCGCCCAGGGGCAGGAACGCCACGGCGTAGGCGCCGAACTTGTACTCCAGCTCATAATGTTGGACGACTTGGGTGAGCCCAACGTAGCGATGGGTGTCATTCTTCACGCCAAAGCCAGCTTCTGCCTCCAGGCCGAACCATCTGTTGAGCCGGTAGCCCAGGCGTCCTTCGATGGCGCCCAAGTCCGCCTCCCAGTCATAGGCCGCATAGCCCAAGGTCCCGTAGGCGCCGCGCTCTTCCGATGTGTCCATTTCCTGCGCTCGGACTGCCGCCGCGGGCAGGGCGACGCAGGCTACGACCAGCGCCGCTGTCTTCACAAACTTCATAGACCACTCCTCGTGACCGGCTCAGGTGCGCCGGGGACGGGGGCTAAGGCCGTCCAGAAAGCGGTCTTGCTAAGGCCAAGCTGCAACGGAATGTAACGCGCCGGCGCACGATCATCGGTTCCTGCTCAGCGGCCAAACCGCACAACCCACCGGCCTCCCACCGCATCGCGCATTCTGCGCTGGCCCCGCCGGGCGACGGCGGCTATCTCGTTCGCCCCATGAGTCAGTTCCTCGACCTCCCGGGCGCCTCGGGCGCCCGGTACCGGTTGCGGCGGGCCCCGCGGGCC
>JAEYNH010000148.1 GCA_023412655.1 Pseudomonadota bacterium
CGCCCACCGTCCGCGGCAGGCCGGGGAAGACGCCCAGGGTGCCAGCCTGGTTCGGCGCATCGAAGATGCTCTGGGCATAGAACTCGTCGAGCAGGTTCTGACCCCACAGCTCGACGGACCAGGCCTCGTCGGCCGGGCCGACCGCCAGCCGGCCGTTCAGAAGCCCGAAGGCCTTCTGGGTCTTCAGCGGGTTGAGGTCAGAGCCTGCGTTGTAGCTGGACGAGTAACGGGCGTTCAGGGTCGCCCGCAGCATCAGCCTGTCGGTGACCGGCCGCGACCAGTTCGCGGTGAGCGTCGGCGTCCAGAGCGGCGCCAGGACGATCCGGCTGTTGGCCAGGCGGGGGCTGACGCCGGGCGGCGGGGTGAAGGGACTGGCGACGGTTTCGGCATAGGTCACCCCCCCGGATAGGGTCAGGCCTTGGGCGGGGGTGCGCCAGGTGAAGTCAACGTCCGCCCCACGCGAGATCACTTCCGGAACGGCGGCGACCACGAAGGTGACGCCGGTGTAGGCGTTCAGCTGGTAGTTGCTGAAGTCCTGGTGGAAGGCCGTGGCGTTTAGGATGAGGTCGCCGCCCAACATGGTGGCCTTGAGGCCGAGCTCATACGAATCCACGAACTCGGCGGGGAAGCTGGTGTCGGTCGCCGCGGTTCCGACCATCGTCCGGGCGCGGTCGAGGTTGTAGCCGCTCCCCTTGTAGCCACGAGCGTAGGAGGCGAAGGCCATGAGGTTCGGGCGGGGCCTCCAGGCGAGCTTTGCGGTTCCGGTCATCTCCGTCTCCTCCAGCTTCTGCTTCGTCGCCAGGTCGTTGAAGGCGGCGTCGGCCTGGGGGAAGCAGATGGCGTTGAGGGAGGCGGTGGGAAGCGCCTCTCCGGCGTCGCGCCGCGCCAGCAGGGCCGAACAGGCCGGGACGCCGCGGACGTTGGCGTAGTGGCTGTCCAGCCGCCGCTCGTCATGTCCGAGACGCAGGCCCGCCGTCAGTTCGAAGCCGTCCCCAAGGCGAACCGTATTGTTGGTGAAGAGGGCATAGCTGCGGGTGCGCTGCTCGAAGCGGTCCCGCTGGCTCGGCCCCTCGGGGAAGTTCAGCCCGACCGGAAGGCCGGTGAGCGCAGACACCTGAGCGGGGTCGGCGCCGGCGGACAGCACGAGGCCGAGGTAGGACTCGAAGTCGCGGCCGAAGTCATAGGCCTGGGCGCTGTCCAGCCGCTCGTCGGCGAAGAAGCCGCCGAAGGTGAAATCCCAGCGTCCGCGGGTTCCCCCGAGGCGAAGTTCCTCGGTGACAGTGCGGAACCGGTTGAAGAAGCTGCCGTCCGACGGCCGATAGAGCAGGTCGGCGCTGGTGTAGTCCACATCGGTGCCGAGCCGGACTTTCCAGTCGCGGACGGCGGTGATCGAGGTGAGGGTGAGGTCCGGCGCCAGCCGGTAGGTGAGGGCCAGAGAAACCCCTTCGTCCGTGACCACCTGCTTCCCGTCGCGGTTGCCGTAGGCGATGTTGTCCTTGGGCCGGGGTTGTTGGGAGACGCCGGCGTCCGGCGCCAGCCGGTCCACATAGCTTGCGGTGGGGCCCGCCAGGTAAGTGATGCCGAGGCAGCACTGCTCGGCCCGGCGAGTGGCGTCCGCGATCAGGCGCAGGCTGAGCGCAGCGTTCGGTTCGAACAGCAGTTGGCCCCGAACCGTCGCGTAGTTGCGGTCGTGGTCCTGGTCGAAGCCGCGCGGGCCGTCGCCGGTGCGCACCTTGACCCAGCCGTCGCGGCTTCGCGCGGCGACGAACAGGCGGCCCGCCAGGACGTCCTGCACGAGCGGCCCATTCAAGGCCAAGGAGCCGCCCCGCTCGTCATAACTGCCAAGGGTGGCCTCGACGTCGAGGCTGCGCTCGAAAGTCGGCCCAAGCGTCAGGACGTTGATCACGCCGGCCGAGGTGTTCTTGCCGAACAGCGCGCCTTGCGGACCTTTCAGGACCTCGATCCGCTCCAGCTCGCCGAGATCGCCGATGCCGATGCTGTTCCGCGGCCGGTAGACCCCGTCGATCACCAGGCCGACGGAGGACTCGAGACCCACGTTGTCGCCGATCGAGCCGATCCCGCGGATCCGCGCGGCCGTGGCCGACTCGCTGGATGTGCTCGTCACCTGGAAGCCGGAGACGACGGCGGTCAGGTCCTTGATGTCCCGCACGCCCGCATCCCGCAGGGTCGGAGCGGCGAGGGCGGTGACGGTGATCGGCACATCCTGCAGGCGCTGCTCGCGCTTCTGGGCGGTGACCACGATCTCGCTAAGGGCCCCATCCTGAGCCTGGGCCTGGCCTACGGGTACGAGCATGAGCGCGGCGAGGGCCGCGCCGAATCCTTCATGGCGCATCGGTGTTCCATTAGAATGAGAATGGGTCGGCGACCCGGTCGCCTGCGGCTAAGGCGCAGGCTCACCTTGGGGTGGGGAACCCGTCAGTCTCAAGCCGGATGCGAGCTTTTCAGCTCCACCGTGTTGCCTTCGGGATCGCGGACATAGAGCGAGAAGCCATCGCCCTGCGCGCCGTAGCGTGGGCCTTCCTCGATGACATCGACGCCGTTCGCCGCCAGATGCGCGCGGATCGCAGCCTCGTCGAACGGCGCCACCAGCAGCGCGAAGTGGTCAAGATTCCGGCCGCCTTCGCCCGGAGCCTCGCCGCCGCGGCTGCCAAGGGGGCCATCGATGGTGACCAGATCGATCATCTGGGCGCCGGCCCGCACATGGGTGAGGCCGAGGTCGGGTCGATCGCGATCGACCGACAGGCCCAGGACTCCGCAATAGAAGGACAGCATCCTGGGCTGGTCCCGGATCCGCAGGACGATGTGATCGAAGCCCTGGATGGCGATGGGATGGCTCATACCGCCAAGCTAAAGCAGCAGACCCCAAAGACGGCAATCACGCCGTTCGCCGTCCTCCAGAATGTGACCGCGCAGCAGGCCCTCTTCTTCGAACCCCAACTTGTCCAGCACCGCTTCCGAGCGGCGATTGCCCAGATGGGTTCGGGCCGCCAGTTTCCGCAGGCCGCTGCCGGCGGCGTAGGCGAGGACGCTCCTCATGGCCTCCAGGCCATATCCCTGGCCCCAGGCTTCCCGACTCAGCATGAAGCCCACCTCGGCCCGCCGGTGGCGACGGTCGATCTCGGTGAGATCGAAGCAGCCCACGAAGGTGGGGCCGGCGAGGGTGCGCATGGCCCAGTGCATGGCGCGGCCGGCCTGCATCGCCTCGACCTGTCCGCGGACGACGTGGCCCACGACGTCGGGATCGTCGGGCTCGGGCGCGTCCCAGTAGGAGAGGACCTCTGGGTCCACCAGGATCGGAAAGATGGCCTCGGCGTCCTCAACGGACAGCGGGTCGAGCCGGAGTCGTTCCGTCTCCAGAACAGGCAAGCGACTGAGGTCGAGAATCATCTCTTGTCCAAAGCATGCGACCCACTAGCTATGGCTTTGGGCGCTCGCCGGTGGTAGAGCGCGCGCTTCATTTCGGGCGGGTGTGTCCGCCGAAACGCACCGGATAGGTCAATGCTCCTCACGCTGCTCCTCGTGCTCGAGGTCATCGTCGCCTTCTTCCTGATCGTCGTGGTCCTGCTTCAGCGGTCCGAAGGCGGCGCGCTCGGCATGGGCGGTGGCCCGTCGGGGTTCATGACCGCTCGGGGCGCGGGGGATCTCCTGACCCGTACGACCTGGATCCTCGGTTCGGTCTTCTTCGTGCTCGGCCTGGCGCTGACGGTGATCGCCGGGCGCGAAAGCGGCTCCTCGTCGGTCGTCGACCGGCTGAAGGTGAACGCCATCGATCCGAGCAGCCTGAACCAGCCCGCGCAGCCGCCTGCCGGCCAGCCTTCGCAGCAGACGCCGGCTCCGTTCCAGGCGCCCGCTCCGGTGGTCGGCAATCCGTTCACCGGCCAGCCCGCGCCGCAGTCCGCTCCTCAAGTTCCGTCCCAGCCGCAATAAAGCCGTGGATCATTTGAAACCTGCGGCGGGCGGCCCCGCCGAATCACGGCTACTCTGAACGCCCATGGCCCGGTACATCTTCATCACCGGCGGCGTGGTCTCCTCTCTGGGTAAAGGTCTCGCGTCCGCCGCTCTCGGCGCGCTTCTTCAAGCGCGCGGGTATAAGGTTCGGCTTCGTAAGCTGGATCCGTATCTCAACGTCGATCCCGGGACGATGAGTCCCTACCAGCACGGCGAGGTCTTCGTGACCGACGACGGCGCGGAGACCGACCTCGACCTCGGACATTACGAGCGCTTCACCGGCGTGTCGGCGACGCGCAACGACAACATCACCACCGGCCAGATCTACAAGACGATCATCGAGAAGGAGCGTCGCGGGGACTACCTCGGCGCGACGGTTCAGGTGATTCCGCACGTCACCGGCGAGATCAAGGACTTCGTCCTGTCCGATCCCGGTCCGGACGTGGACTTCGTGCTGATCGAGGTCGGCGGCACAGTGGGCGACATCGAGGGCCTGCCGTTCTTCGAGGCCATCCGGCAGCTGGGTCAGGAACTGCCCCGTGGCCATGCCTGCTATATCCATCTCACCCTGCTGCCGTTCATCAAGACGGCCGGCGAGATGAAGACCAAGCCGACGCAGCACTCGGTGAAGGAGCTCCGCTCCATCGGCATCCAGCCGGACATCCTGCTCTGCCGCTGCGAGCAGGAGATTCCCGAGGGCGAGCGCAAGAAGATCGCCCAGTTCTGCAACGTGCGCCCGAGCGCCGTCATCCAGGCGATGGACAGCGCCAACATCTATGCCGTGCCGCTCGACTATCACCGAGAGGGCCTGGACACGGAGGTGCTGGACGTCTTCGGCCTGAGCGAGACGGCCCCGAAGCCCAACCTCGCGCGCTGGGAGGAGATCTCCCACCGGCTGAGCCATCCGGACGGCGAAGTGAACATCGCCATCGTCGGCAAGTACACGGCGCTCACCGACGCCTACAAGTCGCTGGTCGAGGCGCTGATCCACGGCGGCGTCGCCAACAACGTGCGGGTGAAGTTCGACTGGATCGAGGGCCAGGCCTTCGAGAAGGAAGAGGCGCTGATCGGCGAGCGACTGACCAACGTCCACGGTGTTCTCGTGCCGGGGGCCTTTGGCGAGCGCGGCTCGGAAGGCATGATCCGGGCGGTGAAGTTCGCCCGCGAGCACGACATCCCGTACTTCGGCATCTGCTTCGGCATGCAGATGGCCATGATCGAGGCGGCCCGGAATCTGGCCGGCATCAAGCAGGCCTCGTCGACCGAGTTCGGTCCCACCTCCGAGCCCATCGTCGGCCTGATGACCGAGTGGGTCCGGGGCAACGAGCGGGAAACGCGGGCCGAGGGCGGCGAACTGGGCGGGACCATGCGCTGCGGGGCCTACGAGGCCGTCCTGGTGCCCGGCTCGCGGGTGGCGGAGATCTACGGCACGCCGACCATCTCCGAGCGCCACCGGCACCGCTACGAGGTCAACATCGGCTATCGTGAGCGGATCGAGGCCACGGGCCTGAAGTTCACCGGCCTGTCGCCGGACGGCCAGCTGCCCGAGATCTGCGAACGGCAGGACCATCCGTGGTTCGTCGGCGTGCAGTATCACCCGGAGCTGAAGAGCCGGCCCTTCGACCCGCATCCGCTGTTCGCCAGCTTCGTCGGCGCCGCCAAGGAACGCAGCCGGCTGGTCTAGCAGGCCGTTCTGCCGGATGATCGCCGCCATGCTGACCCGCGAAGACGTCAGGACGGCGGCGCTCGCCCTGCCGGAAGCCTATGAGGAAGGTCACTTCGAGAAGCCGTCCTTCCGGGTGGCGACGAAGATTTTCTGCACGTTACACACGGACCAGCCGCGAATCGCCCTGAAGCTGGATCCGGAGGATCAGGCCCATCTGGCGGACGGCGAGGCGGTGCGGCCGGTGGACGGCGCGTGGGGCCGCAAGGGCTGGACCTACGCCTATTACGAGCGGATCGAGGCGGAAAGGCTGGCCGCCTTGCTTCGCCTGGCGTGGTCGACGGTCGCGCCGAAACGGTTGCTGAAGGCCGGTGCTTGATCCGCGGGCCGGTTTCATGCATACACCCGCGCTCACGTCGGCGGCCCGGTTCGGCCGCCGCAATCATTTCGAGATACTCCGATGGCCGTTCCTAAGAGAAAAACCTCGCCCTCGCGGCGGAACATGCGTCGCTCGCACCATGCGCTGGGCCCGAACGCCTATCACGAGGACAAGGAGACGGGCGAGCTGAAGCGCCCGCACCACGTCGACCTGAAGACCGGCATGTACAAGGGCCGCCAGGTTCTGGCGCCGAAGGAAGACTAAGCTTCCTTCCGAGGAGAGTTCTGCGCGGCCCCGCTTGGCGACAGGCGGGGCCGTTTGCATGCCGATTTGCCTTGAGCCGCCGCTATTGGCCGCGGCCGCGGGCCTGCACGGCCGCCCGCCGTTGGGCGACCATCTCGGGCGTCACGGCGGCGTTGTAGGCCACTGACCTCTCGTGCTCGAGGGCCAGGCCCTCGCCGAGGCTCCGTTCGTAGCCGTCGTCGATCATCGCCTTGTAGGTGAACAGCATCTCGGCCTCGATGTCGGCCATCTGCCGCGCCAGGGTCAGCGCCGCCCCCATGAGTTCGCCGGGCTCCACCACCCGGTTCACCAGGCCCCACTCGTAGGCCGTCCGCGCATCCAGGAAGTTGCCGGTGAGGGACAGCTCCTTGGCGCGATAGGGGCCGATCGCCCGGGACAGCTTCTGCGACAGGCCCCAGCCGGGCGTGATTCCCACCCGGGCGTGGGTGTCGGCGAAGCGCGCGTTGGTGGAGCAGATCAGCACATCGCAGGCGAGCGCCACTTCAAAGCCCCCGGTGATGGCCACGCCGTTGATCGCCCCGACGATCGGCTTGTTGGTGGCCAGCAGGGCGCGGGCGGGGTTCTCCGCCGGATCGACGGCGTTGGCGGCTCCCATGCCCAGCGGGTCGCTGGACAGCTCCTTAAGGTCCAGGCCGGCGGTGAAGGCGCGCTCGCCGGCCCCGGTCAGGACCACCACCTTCACTGAAGCATCACCGTCCAGCTCGACCATGGCCTGCCTCAGCGCTTGGCGCAGCGCCCGGGACAGGGCGTTCATGGCCTCGGGCCGATTCAGGGTGACGACGGCGACGCCGTCGAACGGCTTCTCCACCAGCAACATCATGTTCCTCCGCTTTTGCCCGGGATGCGCCGGCGACGCCGGGGGAAGTCAAGTTGCCCGCGCGGCGGAAGCTGGCTAAGGCTCCCGCGCCGCCGAAAAGCTGAGGAGCCCCATGACCGAGATCGTCGACATCACCGCCCGTGAAATCCTGGACAGCCGGGGCAACCCGACCGTGGAGGTGGACGTGATCCTCGAGGACGGCTCCATGGGCCGCGCGGCGGTGCCCTCGGGCGCCTCCACCGGCGCCCATGAGGCCGTGGAGAAGCGCGACGGCGACAAGTCGCGCTACCTCGGCAAGGGCGTCCGCCAGGCGGTGGATGCGGTCAACGGCGAAATCTACGACGCCCTGTCCGGCTCCGACGCCGAGGACCAGCGTCGGATCGACCGCCTGCTCATCGAGCTGGATGGCACCCCGAACAAGGCCCGCCTGGGCGCCAACGCCATCCTCGGCGTCAGCCTTGCGGTGGCCAAGGCCGCCGCCGGCTCGGCCGCCCTGCCGCTCTACAAGTACGTGGGCGGGGTTTCGGCCCGCATCCTGCCGGTGCCGATGATGAACATCATCAACGGCGGCGCCCACGCCGACAATCCGATCGACATCCAGGAATTCATGATCCTGCCCACCGGCGCCGACACCTTCGCCGAAGGGCTGCGCATGGGCGTCGAGATCTTCCACGCGCTGAAGAAGCAGCTGAAGGATGCCGGCCACAACACCAACGTCGGCGACGAGGGCGGCTTCGCCCCCAACATCGGCTCGGCGGAAGAGGCCTTGGCCTTCATCGTCAAGGCGGGCGAGGGCGCCGGCTACCGGGTCGGCGACGACTTCCACCTGGGCCTGGACGTGGCCTCCACCGAGTTCTTCAAGGGCGGCAAGTACGTCATGGAAGGCGAGGGCAAGACGGTCGATCCGGCCGGCATGGTCGATTACCTGGCGAACCTGGTGGCGAAGTTCCCGATCGTAACCATCGAGGACGGCTGCGCCGAGGACGACTTCGAGGGCTGGAAGCTGCTCACCGAGCGGCTGGGCGGCAAGGTCCAGCTGGTGGGCGACGACCTCTTCGTGACCAACCCCGAGCGCCTCGCCATGGGCATCGGCAAGGGCCTCGCCAATTCGATCCTCGTGAAGGTCAACCAGATCGGCACGCTGTCCGAAACGCTGGACGCCGTCGATATGGCCCATCGCAACAGCTACACGGCGGTGATGAGCCACCGCTCGGGCGAGACCGAGGATTCGACCATCGCCGACCTGGCCGTCGCCACCAACTGCGGTCAGATCAAGACCGGCTCGCTCGCCCGCTCCGACCGGACGGCCAAGTACAACCAGCTGCTGCGCATCGAGGAGGAACTGGGCGACCAGGCGATCTATGCCGGCCGCAAGGCGCTGCGCGCGCTCTAGGGCCGCCGCTCGTCGCCCACGGGACCAAGGTAGTCCGGGCCGTTGACCGCGGCCCCGATGTCCCGGTGCAGGGTCCCGTCGAAGGGAATGGTCTGCACGAAGAACACGGCGGTGAGCCGGTTTGCCGGATCGACCCAGAACAGGGTCGACTGGGCGCCGTCCCAGAAGAACTCGCCCACGGCGCCGCGGTTTTCGTCCGGCGTCTTCGGTCTGGCGGTCCGGACAGCGAAATCGAAACCGAAACCCACCTGGCCCTTCGAGGGCAGGAAGTGGCGCGGGGTCATGGCCGGGTCGAGCTGGTCGGTGGCCATCAGGCGAACGGTGGACGGACGAAGGATGCGCACGCCGTCGAGGCTGCCTTCGTTCAGCAGCATCCGGGCAAATCGCATGTAGTCGTCGATGGGGCCGGCGAGGCCGGCTCCGCCCATGGTCATCTTCTTGGGGGCGAAGTTCAGCATGCGGGTGATGCTGTCGTCCTGGCGGGTCAGGCCGCCCGGCCCGCGGACATAGGTGGCGGCCAGCCGCGGGAGGCGCTCGGGCGGCTGGGTCCAGCCGGTTTCCCGCATCGCCAGCGGCTCGAGGATGTGGGTGCGCACATAGGCCTCGAACGGCATGCCCGAGAGGCGCTCCACCAGAAGGGCCTGGACGTCCACGGCCACGCTGTAACGCCACTCCGCGCCCGGATCGTACATCAGCGGCAGCCCGCCGAGCCGCCGCCCCATCTCCGCGAGGTCGTTCTCGAGGGCCAGCGGCGCGGCGCGGTCGAAGTGCGGCTCCTGGCCGTACGAGAAGCCGGCGGTGTGCCGCAGGATGTCCCGTACCAGGATCGGCCGGCTCGGCGGACGTGTGGCGCCCGTCGCAGCATCCAGCACCCGCACTTCGGCGAACTCCGGGAGATGGCGGGCGAGGGGATCGTCGAGCCCGAACCGACCCTGTTCCCACAGCTGCATGAGGGCGACACCGGTGATCGGCTTGGTCATGGAGTAGATCTGCACGATGGCGTCCCGCCGCATGGGCTGGTTGGCCTCCCGGTCGGCCGATCCGGCGACCCCGAAATAGCGCTCTGCGCCATCCTGCCAAACGAGCGCCGAAACGCCGGCCGCACGTCCGCTGGCCACCATCTCTGCGAGGGCGGCGTCGATCCGGTCCTTGTCGATCCGCACGCGTGCCGGAGCATCCACCGCCCGCACGGTCGATCCGGCCTGTGCAGCGCAGGTTCCGTAGCTAGCGAGCAGCAGGAGGGCGGCAACGCCCCCGGCGGCGGCTCTGTACATGGCTCGCTTCCCCCCGGTCGTAGGGCGAGACTTCCTCAGCCAGGGGCCTGCGTCAAACGGATTGGGAGCGTTACCAGCGCGTGGCATTAGCGCTGCATTAAGCAGGCGGACGCCACAAACGCGGGGCCTGCGTAGGGATTCGCGTCTTGCTCGCCCGCCTCCGTCCGTATTTGTCGACAGCCGCCCTGGCGCTGCTGATCTTCTATTTCGGTTTTCACGCCTTCACGGGCGAGGGCGGGATTCTGCGATCCAACCAGCGCGACGCCACGCTTCTGGCTAAGCAACGGGAACTGGCCGAGGTCACCGCCCAGCGGCGAGACTTGGAGATTCGCGCCCAATTGCTGCGGGACCAGAGCCTTTCCGCCGACCTGCTGGAGGAAAGAGCGCGCTCTCTGCTAGGCTTTGCTGACCCAAGGGACTATGTGATCCGAATGAAGCCCTAGCGCCCTTTCGAGGGTTCTAGAGCCCATTTGCATCTGATCACGGAGTAACGCATGGCGCGCGGGCAGACCGGCGAGACCGGTCGGCGAAAAGCCAGTGGCGCAGGCGGCAACGCCCCAGCCAGCAAGGACGAGCTTCTCAAGTACTACAGGGACATGCTGCTCATTCGCCGCTTTGAGGAGCGGGCGGGTCAGCTCTACGGCATGGGTCTGATCGGCGGGTTCTGCCACCTCTACATCGGGCAGGAGGCCATCGCCGTCGGCGTCCAGGCCATCAAGCAGCCTGGCGACCAGGTGATCACCGGCTATCGCGACCACGGCCATATGCTGGCCTGCGGCATGGATCCGCGCGAGGTCATGGCCGAGCTCACCGGACGTTCCGGCGGCTCGTCCAAGGGCAAGGGCGGCTCGATGCACATGTTCTCGACCGAAGCCGACTTCTACGGCGGCCACGGCATCGTGGGCGCGCAGGTCAGCCTCGGGACCGGCCTGGCTCTCGCGGACAAGTACCGCGAGAACGGCAAGGTCAGCTTCACCTATTTCGGTGACGGCGCGGCCAACCAGGGGCAGGTCTACGAGAGCTTCAACATGGCCGAGCTGTGGTCGCTCCCCGTGGTCTATGTGATCGAGAACAACCAGTACGCCATGGGCACCTCGATCGAGCGCGCCTCGTCGGAAACCCACCTCTACAAGCGCGGCGTCTCGTTCGGCATTCCGGGCGAGGAAGTGGACGGGATGAACGTGCTGGCCGTGAAGGCCGCCGCCGCGAAGGCCGCCGAGCACGCCCGGTCGGGCAAGGGCCCTTACATCCTCGAGATGAAGACCTACCGCTACCGCGGCCATTCCATGAGCGATCCGGCGAAGTACCGGACCCGCGAGGAGGTGGACGAGGTCCGCAAGACCCGCGATCCGATCGACCACGTCGAGGAGTTGTTGGAGCAGCACGGCTGGGCCGATGAGGCGACGCTGAAGGCCATCGACGCCGAGGTGAAGAAGATCGTCGCCGACGCGGCGGAATTCGCCCGCACCAGCCCCGAGCCCGAGCCCTCCGAACTCTATACCGACGTCTACACGGAAGCCGCGCAATGACCGACATTCTGATGCCGGCCCTTTCGCCCACCATGGAGGAGGGCACCCTCGCCAAGTGGCACGTGAAGCCGGGCGATACTGTTCGGTCGGGCGACGTGATCGCCGAGATCGAGACCGACAAGGCGACCATGGAGGTCGAAGCCGTCGACGAGGGCAAGATCGGCAAGATCGTCGTCCCCGAGGGCACCGAGAACGTCAAGGTCAACGCCGTCATCGCAGTGATCCTCACCGAAGGCGAAACCGCCGCCGACGTCGATGCCGCCCCTCCGGATCCGGCCCCCAAGGCCGCCGAGCCCAAGAAGGAAGCAGCACCGGCTGGCGCCGTGATGCGCGAAAACACCGCCACCCAGGTCGCCACCGGCTCCGCCGTGGTGGCTCCGAAGGCTCCGGCACCCGCCGCAGCGCCTGCAGCCGGCAACGGCGCCCGCGTCTTCGCCTCGCCGCTGGCCAAGCGCCTCGCAAAAGAAGCCAATATCGAGCTCTCCGCCATCTCTGGCACCGGCCCGCATGGTCGCGTGGTCAAGGCCGACGTCGAGGCCGCCAAGTCCGGCAAGACCCCGCTCAAGGCCGCAGCCTCGGCCGGGGCAGGGGCCGCTACCGCCGCCGCGCCCGCAGGCGGCATGAGCAAGGCCCAGGTCCTCGCCCTCTACCCCGAGGGCAGCTACGACCTCGTCCCCAACGACGGCATGC
>JAEYNH010000162.1 GCA_023412655.1 Pseudomonadota bacterium
ACGTAACGCACCCGCACCCGCGCGATGCCGGCCCGCTCATAGCCGAGCTGCCGGGCGGCCTCGCGGGAAAGATCGATGATCCGATTGCCCACGAACGGGCCGCGATCGTTCACCCGCACCTGTATCCGGCGGCCGTTCTCCAGGTTGGTGACCTCCACGATCGACGGCAGCGGCAAGGTCGTGTGCGCGGCGGTCACCGCGTTCATGTCGAAGATCTCGCCGTTCGCCGTCGACTTCATGTGAAAGGCGTCGCCGTACCAGGAGCCGATGCCGGTCTCGTCGTAGTCGGGCTGCTCTCGCGGCACGTACCAGACGCCGCCGATCTGATAGGGCCTGCCCACCTTATAGCCGCCGGCGCCGGCGGTCGGCGGGGGCGATGCGCCGGGCTTCTTCCCGTCCGGGCCATACCGGGGCGTGACGCAGGCTGCGAGCGCGCCGCTCGCCAGCAGCACCCCGGCCAGGTTCAGAATGCGAGCGCGCGCCATGGAGCCTCCGGAAGTCGGAGGAAGCTTGCGGGGGAACGCTTGCGTCACGGTTAACGGAGGGTTGCGGTGGAGCGACCCGCCCGGCCCTGCTATAGGCGCCCGTCCGGATGGGTGGCCGAGTGGTTTAAGGCAGCGGTCTTGAAAACCGCCGTGGGTTTGCGCTCACCGTGGGTTCGAATCCCACCCCATCCGCCAGACCTCGGCCTTAAAGACCGGGTCCTGGCTTGAGGCCGAGCGTTCATCTCCTATCTAACCGCCTTGCGGCATAGGCCGTATCGATAGCCCGCGTTTGCACATCGGGCGAACTGCGGTAGCTGAGCGTCCGAATGTCCATCAAGAAGATCGTCCTTGCCCTGACCGCCATGGCGGCCGTGACCGCCCCGGCCGCTGCGCAGGCTCAGTCCGTCGGCTCGATCTACGGCGTTTGGCGCAATCCGAAGAACAGCGTGCACGTGGACGTGCGCCCCTGTGGCGAGAGCGCGTGTGGCTACGTAGTCTGGGCCAACGCCGACGCACAGGCCGACGCCCGCAAGGGCGGCACTCCGAACCTCATCGGCCTGCAGCTTTTCCGGAACTTCAACGCTCATGCCAATGGGCGTTGGCGCGGCAAGGTGTTCGTACCCGACCTCAACGCCACCTTCTCCGGCTCGGCCGAGATGGTCGACGACAATCATCTGCGGGCCCGGGGCTGCCTGATCGCCAACATCGCCTGCAAGTCGCAGGTCTGGGTGCGCATCGCGCCTGCGCGCTGAGGCTCAGCGCTTCTCCACCTTGGCCGACACCCGCGGACGCACGTAGGCGGCGTGCCGCAGGCGCACGCGCTCCGGCATGATGATGCGGATGCCGGGCCGATAGTCGTAGACAGTCTCAGCCACGATGACGCTCTCGTTGGCCGCCAGGAAGCCGCGCGGCGTCACCGGCGCCGGGCCGGACGGGAAGTTGCGGCTGACGCTCCAGTCGGCCGACACCACGCCCTGGCCGTTGGCCGACAGGCTGGTGATGCGCTCGCCCAGCGGGGCGGTCGGATAAGGCTGCATCATGGCGTCCCCCGCCAACAGGATGTCGTTCAGCTCTGCGTTGCCGAGCGAGCGGGATTGCGAGGCCACGTCGGCGATCGACGCCGCCACATGCCCGACCCGCGTCCGCACCTGCCAGCCCTGTACGAACTCCACCACGGCCAGATGCATGATCACCAGGAACGGCAGGATCAGCGCGAACTCCATGGCCGCCGCGCCCCGTTCGGCGCCGCCAAAACGCGCCAGGGGTCTCACCAGGGCGCGTCTCACCGGTAGGGCTCGTTCTTGAACGCCGTGCGGGCGTCCAGCAGCACCTCGCCGGGTCCTGCGGGGGTTCCGAAGAAACCCAGCTGCGGCGTCATCAGCGGATACCGATAGCTGGCCCTCACCATGATGATGTCCCCCGCCTCGCCCTTGTTGAAGGCCCCGTCGGGAAGGGACTCGGCGCTCGCTGAGGCCTGGGCGAAGCTGGCGTAGCGCTGGACGCTCACCCGCAGGCGCTCGCGGCAACGAGCATCGTTCTCCCCGAGCCCCTGACACAGCAGGGTCTTGAAAGCCGCCGCATCGCCCGGCCCGTCGGATTGGCCGGTGCGGATCATCCGGCCGGCGCGGGCGACGGCGTTGTCGAGTCCGGCCGAGACCATGCCGATGACCGCAACCTCCAGGGTCGCGCAAAGCAGGAAGACCAGCACGGGCGCCACGAGGGCGAACTCGATGGCGGTCCCGCCCCGTTCGTCCTTGCGGAAGCGACGCGCTGCCAAGGTCCCCTCCCCGCCGATGCCTCGATGAAAGCGGGCGACATCTTGCGACGGCTGGGAAAAAGCGGGGTTAAGCCCTGGGCGGCCTTGGTGGACGGCGGCTTAACCACTTCCGCACACCGGCTGTTATCCGCGCCCAAGGCATCCTCGCGGCACGATGGGCAGGATGCGCATCCCTTTCGCGCGGCGGCTCGCCCGTGCGCTCCGGCGGCTGGCCGAAGATCGTGGCAATGTCGCGATTACGGTGGCGTTCGCCATGATGCCGATCGCGTTCGGAACTCTGGCCGCCGTCGACCTCGCCCGGGGCGCCAGCGCCCGGGTACAGCTCCAGGACGCCCTGGACGCGGCGGCCCTGGCGGCGGCGCGCTCCACGGCGAACGATCCGGCCGTGCTGCAGGCGAACGGCGAACGAATGCTGCGCCAGAACCTGGCGCTCGGCTCGGACTTCGAACTCCGCGGCTCGTCCTTCCGCTTCGCCGCAGGCAACAAGGTTCTGGCCAGCGCCCAGATCCGGGTGGAGCCCTACGTGGCCGGTCTGATCGGCGCGCCCAACATGGACATCACCGTCGATACCGAGGTGGTCCGGGCGGGCATGAAGCTGGAGATCGCCCTGGTGCTGGATAACACCGGCTCCATGGACCAGAACAGCAAGCTCAAGCACCTGAAGGACGCCGCCACCGCCTTCGTGGACAAGATGGAGGAGGCTTCAAGGGGCGCCTCCGAGCCAAACACCATCAAGATCTCGCTGGTGCCGTTCTCTCACACCGTCCGGCTGGAGCCGTCGGTCTATCGTCACGCGGCCTGGATCGACCAGAACGGCAGTTCGCCGATCAACAACGAGATCTTCCCCACCGACAAGGGCGTCCAGTGGGCAGACCGCTTCACCCTATTCGCGCAGCTGGAGGAAGAATGGGCCGGCTGCGTAGAGAGCCGTCAGGCGCCCTACGACATCCAGGACACCCCGCCGACCACCGGAGCGACCCTCTTCACGCCCTACTTCGCCCCGGACGAGCCAGACGTGAAGGCCGAGTGGTACTTCGAGCGTTTCCCGAACAACTATCTGTCGGATCAGACCAACAGTCCGGACTGGCGGATCCGCCAAGGCAATCTCGGCAAATACTGGCGGAAACACCGCACGGACTGGAGCAAGGGCCCGAACACCGGCTGCGACGTCCGGCCGATCGTCCGCCTGACGACCAACTTCACCGCCCTGCGTTCGGCGATAAAGAACCTGCAGGCCTCAGGCTCGACCAACATCCCCATGGGTCTGGTCTGGGGTTGGCACACCCTGGCGCCGCTGCCGCCGTTCAGCGACGGGGTCCCTTACCGCACCGACAAGCACAAGAAGATCGTCGTGCTGATGACCGACGGCGACAATCAGATTTCGTCGATCGATACGCCCAACGGCTCCAGTTACACCGGCGTCGGTCACATCCGGCAGAAGCGGGTCCTCAACGCGGCCGGCGTCGGGATCGATCAGAACACCAGCAACCCCGACCGCACCGCCGCCCTCGACCACCGCCTGGGCCTCCTCTGCACGAACATGAAGGCCTCTGCGAAGGACATCGAGATCTACGCGATCCGAGTCGAGGTGGACTCGGGCGCCAGCACGGCGCTGAGCAACTGCGCCTCCTCGGCCGACCACTACTACGACGTCAAGAACGCATCCCAGATGGCCATGGCCTTCCAGAGCATCGCGGGTCAGATCGCGGCCCTGCACCTCGCCCGCTAGACGGGCCGCAGGGGCAGGTGCGGGCCGTCGGGCAGTTCCACCCGCACCGGGTCGCCGGCCCTCACCTCTCCGCCCGCCAGCACGACGCCCATCACCCCGGCCTTGCGTATCGGCGCGCCGTCCGGCCCCGACCCCAGGCACGCCTGCATGAGGCCGGGCCGCAGCGCTTCAAGCTGAACGCAAGGATTCCGCAGGCCGGTGAGCTCGACCATGGCGGTGTCGCCCAGGCGGACGCGGGCGCCCCTGGGAAGGCTCAGGAGGTCCAGGCCCCGGGTCGTGATGTTCTCTCCCATCAGCCCCGGCGTGATCGCGAACCCCTGCAGCGCCAGCTCATCGAACAACTCGGCGTGCAGCAGGTGGGCCTGACGCAGGTTGGGAAGACCGGGATTGAACCGCCGCCGGCTGCGGTGCCGCACCTTTTGGCCGCAGTGCGCATCGCCCTCGATCCCCTCGCCGGCGATCAGCCGGATCATCAGCTGGTTCGGCTTGTCGACCCCATGGGCCTTCTTCCGGCTGACGGCGACAACAACCCCGGCCAAAGGCGTCTCCGAACGTGGCGGCGGGCTCGATTGCATGTATGTACGATAATCGCCTGTTCGTGCCGGTCTGTCCGCAACATACGGCCCCACTCGGCGTTCAGGCTGCATGAGCCAGATGCATGATCCGATCATTGGCCTGTCCCCGGAAGAACGGGACCTCCTGCGAGCGGCTCTGGACGGTCCCCTCGTGCATCTCGGCTCCGAAGCGCTCGGCGCATGTGTCAGGCTTTGCGGCCTGAAGCTCCTGCAGCGAGCCGGCGGCGTGGCCGTGGCCAACGGCTGGCGCGGCTCGCCCAACGCCTTCTTTCTCACTCGGGACGGCTGGGCTCTCATGAAAGCCGAGCGTGTCGGCCCGGTCATGCGGCGCGCCATCTAGGAAATCAGACCTCCACTGGTGTAGAGGCCGGCCCATGCCGCCCGACGAGATCCTGGTGGACGCCCGCGGCCACCGCTGCCCCGTGCCGACCCTCCGCCTCCGCCGCGCCCTCGAGGCTGCCCCCGCGGGAGCCCGAATTCGGCTGCTGGCGGACGATCCCCTGGCGAAGATCGACGTGCCGCATTTCGCCGGTCAGGTCGGGGCGACGGTGCTGGCCCAGTCCGAAACCGGCGGCGCGCTCAGTTTCCTGGTGGCCAAGCCCTAGACTTCCGGGTCTCGAGCGCCAGTTCCACCTCCGTGGCCAGAGCGCCCCCGAAGAACAGGGCGTTCACATTCCACGACAGCCAGATCAGGAAGATCACCACGGTGGCCACTGAGCCGTAGGTGGCGCCGAGCTGGGCGATCTGTTCGACGTAGAAGCCGAGCGCCCACGAGGCGAAGATACAAAGGGCCGCCGCAGCGATCCCTCCGAGAAGGGACGCTCTCCAATCCACCGGTTCGCGCGACATCGCCCAGCGATAGATGAAGGTCATGCCGGCGGTCATGCCGACGCTGCCCCAGGTCCATTCGCTGTAGAGCCACCAGGTTCCACGCAGCGGCCGCAGGTCGAAGGTCTCGCCCAGGATCCGGAAGCCGAAGAAGACGATGGACAGGGCCCCCAGGCCCGCGAACACCGCAAGCAGCACCGCGAGGGCCAGGAGGTTGAAGCCGACGAAGCCGCGGGGGTTTTCCTCGTCATGGATGAACGACAGGCCCGCCAGCAGCGCCTTGAAGCCGCGATGGGTGGCATAGCCGCCGATCAGCAGGGCCACGCCGCTTTGCACCGAGACGGCCTGGAACGGCGCATGACTGAGACGCAGCATCTCGCTCTGGAAGACCAGGCGGGCCGCATCGGGCATGGTGCGGGCGAGATACTCGCCCTGCTGGGCGGCCTGGGAGGGGTCCGCCACCAGGCTGTAGACCCCCATGAGGATCGCCAGCGCAGGGAAGATCGCCAGCATGGCGAAGAAGCTGACCCCGCCCGTGTAGAGCATGACGTCCCGCCCCCACAGCCGGGTCAGGGCCTTGCCGAGGACGACCAGGATCGTTCGCGCCCAATGGACCGGATCCCAGTCGATGGCGCGCAACTGGTCGGGGAGGCTCTTCATCGCGCGCAGGGTGGTGAAGCCGCTCCTGACTCGCAACCCGCCGGCAAAACATAACGGCCCGCCATCTTGGGAGATGGCGGGCCGCCGATGGGCGTGTCGTTCCATCCGGGCCGGCCGCCGCTTCGAGGGACGGGAGAGCGCGACGACCGTCCGGAAGCGAAATTGCGGTTTGCTGGCTGAACCCAGTCTGAACGCGTTCTTCAGCTTGCGATGGCCGCGATCTCCGCCTGCGAAAGGCCCCAGTCGGCGAGGGCCGACGCGGTGTCGGCGCCGACCTGCGGCGGCGGGCCCTGGATCTTGCCGGGCGTGGCGGAGAACCTCGGCGCGGGCGCGGGTTGGGTGACGCCGGCCACTTCGACGAAAGTCTGTCGCGCCTGGTTGTGGGGGTGCTTTGGAGCCTCGTCGAGGTCCAGCACGGGGGCGAAGCAGACGTCCGTGGCGTCCATCAGTTCGCACCACTGCGCCTGGGTCTTGGTAGCGATGACGTCGGCGAGCTTGTCACGCAGCGCCGGCCAGGCGGCCTTGTCCATCTGGCGCTGGAAGTCCGGATCGGCGATGCCCGTCTTCTCCAGCAACAGGGCGTAGAACTGCGGCTCGATGGAGCCAATCGAGACCCACTTGCCGTCCGAGCACTGGTAGGTGTCGTAGAAGTGCGCCCCGCCGTCGAGCAGGTTCGAGCGCCGCTGCTCGGCCCACATGCCGGCGGCCTTGAAGCCGTAGAACATGGCCATCAGCGAGGCCGCGCCATCGCTCATGGCGCAGTCGATCACCTGGCCCTGCCCGCTCTCCCGGGCGTGGATCACCCCGGCCAGCAGCCCGAACGCCAAATAGAGCGCGCCGCCCCCGAAATCGCCCACCAGATTCAGCGGTGGAACCGGCTTGTCCTCGGTTCCGATGGCGTGCAGGGCGCCGGTGATGGCGATGTAGTTCATGTCGTGCCCGGCCGCCTGGGCGTACGGCCCCGTCTGACCCCAGCCGGTCATCCGGCCGTACACCAACTTCGGGTTGCGTTTCAGGGCCACGTCCGGTCCCAGCCCCAGGCGTTCCATGACGCCGGGCCGGAAGCCTTCGAAGACCGCATCGGCCTTTTCCATAAGTTTCAGGCAGGTTTCGACCGCCTCCGGGCTCTTCAGGTCCAGGGCCACCGAGCGGCGGCCTCGGGCGGTGATGTCGGAGGGCGCCCCGCCGCGCCCGCCCTTGCGGTCGATGCGCACCACGTCCGCGCCGAGATCCGATAGCAGCATCCCGCAGAACGGCCCCGGTCCGATCCCGGCGAATTCGACGATCTTCAGGCCCGTGAGCGGTCCCTGGCGCATGTGTTTCCTCCGAAGTTGCCGGGAGTCATAGGAATCCTGACGCGCCGTCAGCCAAGCGCGAGGCGCCGTCAGCCGCCGCCGGGCAGCGACTGGCCGTCGTCCACGGTGATCAGCGTGCCGGTGATGGCGGAGGCGGCCGGGCCCACCAGCATGAGGAAGGCGGCGTCGAGGTCCGAGGCTTCCATCAGCCGGCGGCGCGGGAAGCCCTTGAGCTGCTTCTGTCCGCCCTCGGTGGGCCACCAGGCGGTGTTGATGTCAGTGTCGATATAGCCTGGGCAGAGGGCGTTCACCGCGATGCCGCGCCGCGCCCATTCCCGGGCCAGGCTCTTGGTCAGCATGGCCACGGCCGCTTTCGAGCCGCAGTAGGCCGACAGGCCGGGCAGCACCGTGTGGCTGGCGATGGAGGCGATGTTGAGGATGCGCCCTTCCACACCCGCGGCGATCATACGCCGGGCCGCCTCCACCGCGGCGAAGTAGGTCCCCCGCACGTTCACCGCGAAGGTGTTGTCGAAGTCCTCGATGGAGAGCTCGAGGGCCAGGCCCTCGCCGCCGACGCCGGCGTTGTTGACCAGGACGTCGATCGGCCCCAGTCGGGCCTGGATCTCGTCCAGCGTCGGGCCGATGGCGTGGGCGTCGGCCACATCCAGCGGCAGGGCCAGGGCCTTGCCACCACTCCCCGAAAGCTCCGTCGCCAGCGCTTCGATGCGCTCGGTCCGCCGCGCGGTGATGGCGACGGCTGCGCCTTCCCGGGCCAGCAGGCGGGCGAAGTGGGCGCCGAGTCCGCCGCTGGCGCCGGTGACCACCGCCACCTTGCCTGACAGTTGTCCATTCATCCCCAGTTTCCTCCGACGCTTCAGCGTTTCTGCAACCTTTGCGGGCCTAGTGGTGTGCTTTGGGCGCACGCAATTCGTGCTTAGGACACGCCATAGGATACGGGCGTGGGTTTTGGGATGGGGAAATGGCGTTAGGCGTGCAGGCCCGGGTGTTGATCGCGGCTCGCGACGATTCCGTGGCCGGACCTCTCGCCGAGGGGCTCGACCAGCTGGGTTGGCGCACCGTCACGGCCCGCCGCATCGCCACCGCCGAAGCCGCCCTCGCTGACCTGCAGATCGAGGCCGCCATCGTTGACGTGGCGGGCTTTGGCGCGGAGATCGGCGGCCTTGGCGCCCGGCTCAAGGCGGCCTGCGCGCCCCGCCGCATGCCAGTTGTCGCTGTCGGCGCGCCCGACCCCTTCCTCAACGATCAGGGCTTCGACCTCACCATCGCCGCCCCGCTGCATCCGGCCCAGGCCGCCATGCGGTTGGAGAGCCTCGTGCGCACGGCGATCTCCGAGGAGGAGTTCGACCTGCGGCTCGACAGCTTCGCCGAGCGCGGTCACACCCTGGAATCGCCTGCCGAGGATGCTACTCCGTTCCGGGTCCTGGCCATCGGCGAGCCCGCTCCGCAGTTCCTGGCGCTGTCCAATGCCCTGGCGCGCAACGGGGCCCAGGTGACGGGCGCCTTCACGGCCTTCACCGCCTTCGATTTCCTGCATGAACGGCCGTTCGATGCGGTCGTGCTGTGGGCGGGCGATGGTCCGCAGGAGGCGCTGTCCATCGCCGCCGGGATGCGGCGCAACACCCGACTCTATCACACGCCGGCCCTGCTCTACCTGAAGGGCGACGCCACGCTGACCAGCGCCGAGGCCTACCATCGCGGCATCAGCGACGTGGCCACCGCCGAGACCCACGAAAGCGAGACCGCGCGGCGGGTGGTCGAACTGGCCCGCGCCTTCCGCCGCCAGAAGGCGGTCCGGGACGCGCTGGAGCAGGCCCGCCAATCCGGCCTGATGGACGCCGCCACCGGCCTGTTCACCCGCGACCTGTTCGCCGCCCACCTGGTGAGGCTGGCCCGCGCCTCCCGCGCCCGAAACCGGGCGCTCAGCGTGTGCGTGCTGCGGATGGCGGACCGCCCGGACCTGCGCCTGCCGCGAGCTGGCGGCTGGGTGGCCCGGGCCGTGCCGCAGATCGGCTCGATGATCGGCCGCCTGGTTCGGGTCGAGGACACCGCTGCGCGCCTAGGCCCCGAGGTGTTCGCCCTCGCCCTCCCCGCCACGCCGCTGGCCGCCGCCCGCGCCGCCGGCGAGCGTATCGCCGCGGTCATCGGCTGCACCGCCTTCGAGGCCGGCGAAGGGGCCAAGCCCTTCGTCGTGGAGTTCGACATGGGCGCGGCCGAAGTCACGTCGCCGGAGAGCGTCGGCCAGGCCCTGGAACAGGCCGCGGCCGCCGCGGGCGGGCGAAGGGCCGGCTAGGCCGCCAGCTTCGCCAGTTCGGCCAACACCTTCTCGGCCGCGCTCAGCCGCTGGAGCGGGGTCTCCCACTCGCCCTTCACCACCACCTTGTGGTCGGGCCGGATCTTCCACGCCACCTGGTTCTTCGCCACGAACTGCACCAGCCCCATCGGGTTCGGGAAGTCGTCGTTGCGGAAGGTCACGACGGCGCCCTTCGGCCCCACGTCGATCTTCGAGACGTTGGCCTCCCGACACAGCCCCTTGATGGCCACGACCTTCAGCAGCTGATCGGCCTCGGCCGGAAGCGGGCCGAAGCGGTCGATAAGCTCGGCGGCCAGCGCCTCACGGTCGTCCGCCTTCTCGGCGTCCGAGATCCGCCGGTAGATCGCCAGGCGCACGTTGAGGTCGGGGATGTACTCCTCCGGCAGCAGCACCGCGGCCCCGGTGTTGATCTGGGGCGACCACCCGCGGTCGTGCGCCAGGCCCTCGGCGCCGGCCAGCGTCTTCAGTTCGTTGACCGCGTCCTCCAGCATCTGCTGGTACAGCTCGACGCCGATCTCGCGGATGTGCCCTGACTGCTCCTCGCCCAGCAGGTTTCCGCCACCGCGGATGTCCAGGTCGTGGCTGGCCAGCTGGAAGCCCGCCCCCAGGCTGTCCAGCGACTGCAGGACCTTCAGCCGCTTCTCGGCCGACAAGGTCAGCTGTTTTTCGGCGGGCGTGGTGAGGTAGGCATAGGCGCGGGCCTTGGACCGACCCACCCGGCCGCGCAGCTGGTAGAGCTGGGCCAGGCCGAACATGTCGGCCCGGTGGATGATCAGGGTGTTGGCGGTCGGGATGTCGAGGCCGCTCTCCACGATGGTGGTCGACAGCAGCACGTCGTACTGCCCGTCGTAGAAGGCGCTCATCACCTCCTCGAGCTGGGTCGGGCTCATCTGGCCGTGACCCACCACGAACTTCACCTCGGGAACCTGCTCGCGCAGGAACTTCTCAAGGTCCGGCAGGTCCTTCAGGCGGGGCGCGACGAAGTAGGCCTGGCCCCCGCGGTACTTCTCGCGCAGCAGCGCCTCGCGGATGACCACGGGGTCCCACGGCGTGACGTAGGTGCGCACCGCCAAGCGGTCGACCGGCGGGGTGGCGATGATCGACATCTCGCGGATGCCGCTCAACGACATCTGCAGCGTCCGCGGGATCGGGGTGGCCGTCAGCGTCAGCATGTGCACATCGGCCCGAAGCTCCTTGAGCTTCTCCTTGTGCTTCACACCGAAGTGCTGCTCCTCGTCGACGATCACCAGGCCCAGGTCCTTGAAGCTGACCTGCTTGGACAGCACCGCGTGGGTGCCGATGACGATCTCCACCTCGCCCTTGGCCAGGCCTTCACGGGTCTCGGCGGCTTCCTTGGGCGCGACCAGCCGCGACAGGCTGCGCACCTTCACCGGCCAGCCCTCGAAACGCTCGCTGAAGGTCTTGTAGTGCTGCCGCGCCAGCAGGGTCGTCGGGGCGACAACCGCCACCTGCTGGCCGCTCATGGCCACCACGAAGGCCGCGCGCAGCGCCACCTCGGTCTTGCCGAAGCCCACGTCCCCGCAGACCAGCCGGTCCATGGGCTTGCCGCCGGCCAGATCCTCCAGCACGTCGCCGATGGCGGCCAGCTGGTCGTCCGTCTCCTCATAGGGGAAGCGGGCGCAGAACTCGTCGAACACGCCCTGCGGCGGCTCGACGGCGTCGGTCTTCTTGGTGGCCCGTTCGGCGGCGATGCGGATGAGGCCGTCGGCCATAGCCCGCAGCCGCTCCTTGGCCTTGGCCTTGCGGGCCTGCCACGCCGCCCCGCCCAGCCGATCCAGCTGGACGTTCTCGCCATCCGCCCCATAGCGGGTCAGAAGGTCGATGTTCTCGACCGGCAGATAGAGCTTGGCCTCGCCGCCGTACTGCAGCTCGAGCGTGTCGTGCGGCGCGCCCTGCACATCGAGGGTCTTCAGACCTTCGTAGCGGCCGATCCCGTGGTCGATGTGCACCACGAGGTCGCCCGTGGTCAGGGCCGAGGCTTCAGCCAGGAAGTTGGCCGCCCGGCGCCGCTTGCGCGGCCTCGCCAGCCGGTCGCCCAGGATGTCGGTCTCGGAGATGACCGCCAGGCTGTCGGTCTCGAAGCCATGATCCAGCGGCAGCACCACCCGCTGGGGCTTCTTGGGGTCCGCCGCCTTGGCCTGCCCCCAATAGGCGGCCAGCGGCAGGCTCTTCAGCCCGTGATCGGCCAGCATGTGGCCCAGTCGGTCGGACGAACCATCCGACCAGGAGGCGAACAGCACGCGCTTGCCGTCGGCCGAGAGCTTCTTGGCGTGGTCGACGGTGGCCTCGAACAGGTTGACGCTGTCCAGCTTGCGCTCCGGGCCGAAATCCCGGCCCTGGCGCGCGCCCATGTCGATGACCGCTTCGCCGTCGGCCTCCTGGAAGGCGGAGAACCGCCGCGTCGGCCGTTTGGCGAGAAGCGTCGACCACTCGTCCCTGTCCAGGTAGAGCCGGGTGGGCTCCAGCGGGTGGTAGTGGACCTTGCGTTCGGTCGCCGTGCGGCTCTCGTAGGCGTCGGCGATCATCTCCAGCCGCTCGTCGCGGGCGTCCCGCGAGAGGTGGTCCAGCGCCACCAGGGCGTCCTTCGGCAGGTAGTCGAGAAGGGTCGCCAGATCGCCGTAGAACAGCGGCAGGTAGTGCTCCATGCCGGCCCGTCGGCCGCCTTCCGAGATCGCCGCGTACAGAGGGTCGTCTCCCGGCGCGCCGAACGATTCCAGATAGCCGGTGCGGAACCGGCTGATGGCGTCGGCGTCCAGCAGGGCTTCGCTGACCGGCAGCAGGCTGACGTCCTTCAGCTGCTTCGTCGATCGCTGGGTCTCGGGATCGAAGGCCCGGATGCTCTCCAGGGTGTCGCCGAACAGGTCCAGGCGCACCGGCTCGTCCGCAGTCGGCGGGAAGACGTCGATCACGCCGCCGCGGATGGCGAACTCACCCTTGTCCGACACGGTCGATGCCCGGGCATAGCCGTTGACCGCGAAATAGCGTTCCAGGTCGGCGATCTCGACCGAATTGCCGACCTTGGCGGAATAGCTCGCCCGCTTGACGAACTTCACCGGCGGCACGCGCTGCAGCAGCGCCGGAACGGTGGTCACCAGCAGCGTCGGCTTCTTCTCGTCCAGGCCCGCCGCCAGCTGGGAAAGCGTCGCCATCCGCTGCGCCGCCACGCCCGGCGATGGCCCGATCCGGTCGTATGGCAGGCAGTCCCACGCCGGGAAGGTCAGAACCTCGACGTTCTCGGCGAAGAACCGGAAGGCGTCGACGAACGCTGACAGCCGGGCCCCGTCACGGGCCACGAACACGGACAGCCCCTTCCGCGCCTTGACCACATCGGCCATCACCAGGGCGTCGAAGCCCTCGGGCGCGCCGACCAGGTCCAGGCGGCCCGGATCGTCGGCCACCCGGCGCATCTGGGCGGCGCTCACCGGCCGCGATCCGTCAGCTGCCACCGGTCATCCCCTTGGCATAAACTTCGTCCCGGAAGGTCTTGAGACGGTTCATCAATTCGCCTTCGAACTCAGGCGGCGCCGGCTGCGTTTCCAGGATCCATCCATAGAGATCCTGATCCGGCTGCTCGAGCAGCCGTTCAAACCAGTCCAGCTCGTCCGGGGTGAAGGTCGAGACGTGTTTGTCCGCGAACGGGCCCAGGATGAGGTCCGCTTCCCGGAAGCCGCGGCGCCAGGCTCGCAGCTTCAGCTTCTTCAGCCGTGCATCTTCAATCGTCATGAGGAAGTCGCGGATATAGAGGTCCCCTCGCCTCTGCGCCAGTGAGCTATGCTCGAAGCATGCGGCCGGAGATTCTGTTCCCGCTCTTCGCACCGGTTAGCACGCTCAAGGGCGTCGGCCCGCGCGTGGCGCCCCTGCTTGAGCGCGTGGCCGGACCCATCGTCCGCGACGTGGCCTTCCTGAGGCCGCACACCATCGTGCGCCGCACGCCCGCCGTTCTGTCCGCGGCCCGCGACGGCGAGATCATGACCTTCGAGCTCACCATCGAGGAGCACCAGCGTCCGCGCGCGAGCGGTCAGCCGTGGAGGATCCGCGCTTCGGACCCCACCGGCTGGATCACGCTGGTGTTCTTCGGCCGCTTCGGAGACGGGCTGGAGAAGCGCCACCCGGTGGGGGCGCGCCGGATCGTGTCGGG
>JAEYNH010000169.1 GCA_023412655.1 Pseudomonadota bacterium
CGCGCCGCGGCTGCTTTCGCCGCCCAGACCGAACATCACGAAGTTCATCATGTCCGCGAGCTCGGCGTCGTTGGCGTCAGCGAAGGCGACGTTCGGGAGCCTAACAGCGAAGCCGCGGCCCTCATCCGTGCATAGGAAGTAGCCGACCCGATCCCGCAGCTGAGGAACCACCCGGGTTTCCGATCTGCCCTGGATGCCATGGCAGCCGGCGCAGCCCACGAGGTAGTGGGTCTGCGCGCGGGTCGCCTGCGCAGGCTGCGACAGCGACGGAGCGGCCGCGGCCAAAGGCGCCGCGACCACGGCGATCAGGCACGCGGCGCGTATGGACATGGTCACCCGGCCAGCGAGACGAGGGTCGCCGTGGAGCAGTGGTACGTCATGGTGCTGGCCCCGAAGCACCAGACGATGTCGTTGTTGGCCTGTGGCCGGTAGACCGGCAGCTCACGGTCCATGGTCTTGCAGTGGCAATCACGCGGCGCGTTGCAGGAGCCCTTGCCGCAGCAATCCCGGTAGGAGATCAGGTAGGAACGGCCATCGTCCGGGTTCAGGCAGGTGCCCACCCACGCCGTCGGCGAGGCGGAGCTGCCCGGCGGGCAGGTGTGAGGCCCGCCGCCGCAACAGCTGCAGAGCACGCCGTCGATGGCGCAGTGCCGCCAGTAGTTGCACTTGGTCGGGTCCGAACTCTGCGCGTCGAGCTCGAAGGGCGACTTCGGTTCCTCGGCCTCCGCCCGCGCCACCGGCAGGAGCGGAATGAACGGCGCGGCGACCATCGCCGCCCCCAGCCGCGTGAATAGGCTACGCCTCGAGGTCCGCCGCGCGACGCCGCGGGTCAGGCTCTCGGCCATCTGGTCCCAGGTTTTCTGGCCCATGGTTTCCTCTTCTCTTCAGGGTGCGCGATCAGGCCGGCGTGGCCGGAGCTTCGTCCCGATTGCGGGACGCGGTGCGCAGATAGGTTTGGATGGAGCTGAAGCCGGTGTCGCGGGCGACGACGAGGCTCTCGAGGTGCTCGCGCGTGTTGACCAGGCCCTTGCCGGCGATGACTCCCGAGCCGTCCACCAGCACGGCGTAGGGCAGCTTCGAGACCCGCAGCGTCATGCCGAGCTCCGAGCCGTTGACATACCGCGAGGGATCGATCCGGAACCGGTCGGCGAGCTTGCGCTGTTCAGCGAGGTCCCCGTCCCCGACAAAGAGCAGGTCGAGCTGCTCGTCGCGGGCCATGTCCTGCGCGATGGGGATCAGCGTCTTACAGACCGGGCAGGTGGGAGCTACGAACAGCAGCAGCTGGCTTCGCCCTGAGGGCGACGGCTCGCCGATGGCGACCGGTGCGCCGTTCAGGTCCGGCATCCGAACCCGCGGCGCGGCGTCGCCCACCCCGGGCCCCGCCGAGATCGACAGGGCGCCGACGGGCGCCACGCGCTCGTGGAGCACTCCGATTTGCCGGATCAACGCGAAGACCACCGCGGCCAGCGCCAGAATGACGAGCCAGAGCAGGCCCTGCGAAATCAGGAGAAGGGTCATGCCCGGGCGCCTTTCATTGGCGTTTGGCCGCGGGTGCGGAGCGCCGTGAGCTCCCCGGCGGCGAGGTGGATCAGGAAGAGGGCGAGGCCGCCGGCGAGGCCGTTGGCCCACACCATGCCGTCACCGCCGGGGGCGCCCCAGGCCGCTGCGGCGAGCAGGGCCCCAGCGAGGCCGAGGTTGCGCACGACGAGCGGCCACGCGAGGGCCTGTCGCCCCGCCGTCTGGAAGCATCCGCAGTCGATCTCGCGGCGACCGCGCCGGATGTTGACGGCCATCGCGAAGGCGAACATCGCCAGCAGCGCGGCGCCGGCCGACTGGGCGATCACGCCCAGCGCGCCCGGGGCCCAGACAAGCACGGCCACCAGCAGCTCCAGCCAGGGCAGCGCGCGGGCGAATGGCCGCACCAGCGCCTCCGGCAGAAGCTGGAAGTTCGCCACCACCCCCTCAAAGGTCGTCGCGTCCCGCAGCTTGCCTACCGCGGCCGTCGCAAAGACCAGCGCCATCAGGGCGTTCACCGTGACTTCGAACAGCGCGGCCATGATCACCGCACCGGAGCGTGGATCTGGCCCCGCATGTGGCCGGCCCGGGCGATCTCGCGGCCGGTCGACGAATCCAGGGTCCGGGTGCCGGCATCGCCCGAGACATAGATGAGCGGCGTCGCGTCGGGGCTCACGGCCACGTTCATCGCCGGCGCCGCCAGCTTGATCCGCTTCACGACCTTGCGGGTCGTCGTGTCCACCACCCAGACCTCTTCGCCCGGATCCTTATGACTCCAGTGAACCCCGCGATGCATGAGGACGAACAGACGTCCGCTTTGCGGGTGGTACGCCGCGAAACGCGAGCCGCCGGGGCGCCATGCCAGTTCGCTGACGTCCGGCTTCGGACGCGGAAGATTGGCGCCCTCCTGGATGCTGAACGGCGCCTCCACCTGGCTCGTGGCGCCCAGCTGCGCGGGATAGACAAGGCCCGTATAGCTGATCAGGAACGCCTTGCCGGTGGCGCGGTCGACGACGTTCTCGTCCACGATCGGATCGAGATTTGCGTCGAAGAACGGTTCTGTGCGCGTGAGTTTGGCCTTGCCCGCCGCATCGACCGCCACGCTGAGGAGGGAGCCGTCCCCGCAGGGGCTCGCGAAGCCGCCGTCCCCGAACGCCAGCACCATGGCGCAGCCCGGGGTCTCGATGACGTTCTGCACCTTGCCCTTCACCAGGTCGGTGACGATCACCGAAGACGCAGGCTGCATGTTGTAGACGAAGGCGCGGGTTCCGCTGGCGTTGATGTCGAACGCAGTGGATTTGGTCACCGCCAGCAGACGGCCCGGCAGCGGGATCTCGCGCTTCAGGTCCAGCGTCAGTCCGTCATAGACGGAGATCATGTCCTGCCGGGTCCCGCGGTTGCCTCGGCTGTAGATGGTCTCAGCCACGTAGAACGTCTTGAAGTCGGGGGCGGCGCGGAAGCTCGACACGCGGGCGACCGGGATCATCCCGATCGTGTTGAGCTGCTCGCCCTCGGTGATGGTCCCGCCGGTCACATAGGCATCGAAGACCACGATGCGGCGGGGGCCGGGAGGCGCCAGCACCGCGACGTCCGTTTCCTCTTCCTCAAGGACGGGACGCGTCGTTTCCGCGTCCGGGGTCTGCGCGTAAGCCGCCTGTCCGACCCAGGCGAACGCCGCCAGAGCCACACCAGCGGCAAGCCCGCCCAAGCGAAGCCTCGACCGGTCGATCATGTCCCCCTCCTCGTGATTTAGATCGGTCCGAATAGACCAGCAGCGATCTGGGCGGCCTAGGTGAAAAGACCCGCCCAAGTGGTGATGAAAGCTCACCAATTTCGTCCCCCAAGCGGCGCTTCGCGTTGTGCCTGGCGTTCAAGCCAGAGACGGAACTTGGCGATCCCCGGATGGCGCATCCGATCCTTCCGGACGCGGAGCACGTAGGCCCCGAACTCAAGGTCCGCCGGCTTCGCGGCCACCGCGAGGGCAACGAGTTCGCCGCGGTCGAGGTCGTCGGCCAGCAGGAAGCGGTTGGTGAGCACGACGCCCTGCCCCCGGCGGGCGGCGTCCAGCGTAAGGTGCGCATGCCACAGGCGAGGCCCCGGCAGGCGCGCCGGTGCTTCGACGCCGTGGGCCGAAAACCAGCGGCGCCACTCATGGTCCTCGTCCTCATGGAGAAGCGGGGCGTCCAGCAGAGCGGCGGGCAAGAGCGGGTTTGGCAGCCGCGCCGCGACTTCCGGGCTCGCGACAGCGATCACGGAGACCGCCGCGATGGTCACCTGCTGGATGCCGGCATCGGGCGGAGCCTCGGTGTCGCGCAGGTAGCGGATGTCGGCATCCGCCTCATGGCGGCTCAAATCCGGGCCGTGGTCCGTCGGGCGGACTTCGATGGCGAGCTCGGGATGCGCGGCGGCGAACTCCGCCAACCGGCCATTCAGCCAGCGCGAGGCGAGACCGGGGACGCACCAGATCGTCAGGCGGCTGTCATCGCCGCGACGGGTCAGGTCCAGGCTGGCCATGCGGATTTCGTCGAGCGCAGCGGACACGCGCGCGTGGAACAAGGCTCCGTCGTGGGTCAGCAGACCACGTCGCTGGCGGTCGAACAGGCGGACGCCTGCCCAGGCCTCGAGCGCCCGCAGGTGGCGGCTCACCGCCGCGTGGTCGACGCCCAGTTCTTCGGCCGCCCGACGGACGCCGCCAAGAAAGCCGACGGCCTCGAAGGCCCGCAGCGCGACAAAGGGCGGCATCGCTTGCCGGGCGATGGCGCGGCGTCTGTCGATACTGGTCGTGACTCCCTCCCGCGCCATGCAGATCGCTCCCACTGAAAGCGGAACTTCTCGGAGCGCCGGCTCGCCCCCGCCCAGGACGTCCGACCTTGGACGGGCCTCACCCGCCTGATGATGTCCCGCCGGGGGCAACGCGCCGCGGCGGAACAGATCCGTCGACTAGGGCGGGCGATCGCCCGCCCTAGTCCCAGGACCGCGCTTAGAAGCGCGACGTGGCCATCACGCCCACAGTGCGGGGCCGGATGGTGCGCGCGTACTGAAGCGGCGCGCCCACATAAGCCGGCGTCACGTCAAGCAGCGGCGCGTTGTTGAGGACGTTTTCTGCGAAGAGCGACAGATCGACTCCCCGCACCTCGATCCCCGCCTTCACGTCGAGCTGGCTGGTAAGCTCGCTCGGGTAGCGGGTCGGGTCGTACTGGGCGGAGATCGGGTTCTGGTAGGGGTACGGCCCGTCGTTCTTCCCCTTGTAGCTGTACTGGGCGCGGACGTAGGCGTCATACCGGCCGGCGACCTGGAAGTCGTAGTGGGCCGAGAGGTTGACCGTCCACGGCGTAGCCCCGAGCGTCTGGCCCTTGAAGACCAGGGGCGAGCGGCCCACCAGCAGGGTGTTGGTGTAGTAGGCGTCGGTGTAGCCCACCGCCGCAGCCACCTCGAGGTTGTCGAGCAGCCTCACATTGGCCGAGACGTCGAAGCCCTTGCTCACCGCCTGGCCAGTGTTGCCGACGATGCTGTAGCTGCAGGGCAGCCGGATCTGCTGCTGGATGTCCTTCCACTTGGTGTAGAAGGCGCTGGCCTCGACCTGCACGCGATTGCCGAGCAAGCGGTTCTTCGACCCCACCTCGAAGCTGTCCGTGGTGTCGGCCGAGTAGGTCTGCGGCGCGTCGATGCCGAGGTTCCCGAGATCCGCGTCGCACGAACGCGGCACGGCCTTGTTGACGCCGCCCGTCCGGTAGCCGCGGGCATAGGACGCATAGAACATGTTGCGGTCGTCAGCCTGGAACGACAGCGCGATCTTCGGGGTGAACGGCTTGCCGTCCACACTGCCCGTCGCCCGGGCCTGGCCGGCCACGCCGTAGTCGGGGCCGCGCTCGAGCACGTCGAAGTCGAGCTTGTTCTCGGAGTAGCGGGCGCCCAGGGTCAGCGTCAGCCGATCGATGAGGGTCACGTCCACATTGGCGAACAGAGCCTTGGAGGTCTCCTCGGTGCGCTCATCCCCGATGTAGTTGTAGATCCCGTCGATGTTGTCGCTGCCCTTGCCCTCAAGGACGGTCCGCCCCTTCACGTGCAGGTAGAGCGCGTTGAAATGGCGGGTCTCCAGCATCGGATTGCTGCGCAGCTTGCCCTTCGAATAGTAGGCGCCGACCTGCCAGCGGACGCGCGCCTCGGGATTGGTGCTGCTCAGCCGGAATTCCTGGGTGAAGTCCTTCTGCCGCGTGTTGGCGTGCATGGTGCTGAAGATTTCCGCCGTGCCCGGCAGGCGCGGATAGAGATAGGCTGCGCCATACTCGACCCGATCGTTGTTGTTGGTCAGGTCGCGTTCATTCAGCGCCTTGCGCCGGTAGGCGGCGGTCACAGACGTGAACTGCACGGCGCCCAGATCGACCTCCGCCTTCAGCGAAGGCAGGAAGAAGTGGTCGCTTTCCGGGGCGTTGGTCGCGGCGCCGCTGACGAACCGGTGGTCCTCGACGTCCGAGAGGTTGGCCCAGAAGTACGAAGAGTCATCCACCTTGCGGTTCTGGTAGTAGAACGACGGCGTCAGGGTCACCTGTTCGGTCGGCTTGAAGACAAGCGCGCCGCGCAGGATGTCGCTGGTGTCGGAATTGACGTCGCTGTCGCGGTTCGACGCCAGCTGCCAGCTCTGGCGCTGGATATAACCGCTGAAGTGCTTGTGGTTGGCGCTCAGCCGGAAGCCGAGTTTGTCGTTGATGATCGGACCGCCAACCGCAACGCCGAGCTCGTAGTTGGCGCCGCCGTGCTCCGTGACGCTATACATGGCCCGAGCGTAGCCGCTGTAGGTGTCGACGCTCGGCGCCGGGGTGATGAACCGGACGGCGCCCCCCTGGGCGGACGCCCCGAAGAGCGTCCCCTGCGGGCCGCGCAGCACCTCGACCCGCTCCAGGTCGAAAATCTGCGGGAAGGTATTGGTGGAGTAGTTCAGCGCCGCGTTGCGCGACTGGATCGGGGTGTCGTCGATGTAGGTCGCGGTGGTGGCGGCGCCGGCGGTGGAGTCCACGCCCCGGATGGAGATCCGGAAGCCGGCCGCGCTGCCCGTGCCCGGCGACACGTCCAGGCCAGGCGTCTGGAGGGCGAGGTCACGGATGTCGCGGATGGCCCGGATGTCCATCTTCTCCTGGCTGTAGGCGCTAACGCTCACCGGCACTTTGGCCAGCGGCGTGGGGGGGGGGGGGGCGGGGGCGGCCGGCCCCAGCACAGG
>JAEYNH010000183.1 GCA_023412655.1 Pseudomonadota bacterium
CTGCAGAACCGCGCCAGCGGCCCGCGCGCAGCGCCACATTGCCCTGAGGCGCAACAGCGCGTAGGCGCGGAAGCCAGGCGCCCGGAGAGCGCGCCCGGCGTCTGAGGGCTCCAGAATCTTGTCCATCGCCTTCGAGAACATCCGCCACAGCTATCCCGAACGGGGCGAGGTCCTTCGCGGCCTCTCGCTTGCGGCGAAGCCCGGCGAGATCGTCTGCCTGCTCGGCCCCTCGGGCTGCGGCAAGACCACGCTCATGCGCCTGCTGGCCGGGTTCGAGGCGCCCGACGCCGGCCGCATCCTGCTGGACGGGCGGGACATCGCCGGCCTGCCGCCGCATCGGCGGCCGGTGCACATGATGTTCCAGAGCTACGCCCTGTTCCCGCACCTGAGCGTCGCCGCCAACATCGCTTATGGCCTGCGGGGGCTGCCCAGGGCCGAGGCCGCCGAAAGGGTCGAGGAGATGCTCGCCCTGGTGAAGCTGGAGGGCCTGGGCGCACGTAAACCCCACCAGCTGTCCGGCGGCCAGCAGCAGCGGGTGGCCCTGGCCCGGGCCCTGGCGCCGCGGCCGCGCATCCTCCTGCTCGACGAGCCCCTCGGCGCCCTGGACCGCAAGCTGCGCGAAGAGACCCAGGGCGAACTGGTGGCCCTGCAGCGGCGGCTGGGCCTGACCTTCGTGGTGGTGACCCACGACCAGGACGAAGCCCTCGCCATGGCCGACCGTCTGGCGGTGATGCAGGCCGGCGGCGTGGCCCAGCTCGGCCCGCCCCGGGAGGTGTACGAGCGGCCCGCCACCCGGGCGGTGGCCGAGTTCCTGGGCGAGGTGAACGTCCTGCCCCATCCGGCTGGCGGCTGGATCGCCGTGCGGCCCGAGACCGTGGTGCTGGGCGAAGGCGGCCTCGAAGGACGGGTGCTGGAGATGGCCTATTTCGGTGACCGCACGCGCTATGTGGTGGGCACCGCCCAGGGGCCGATCCGCGCCAGCCGGGCCAATGTGGCCAGCGAGGCGCCCCTGGCCCTCGGCGCGAGCGTCGGGGTCAGCTGGCCCGCCGACGCGCCCCGCCTGCCGGCGTGAGGCCCGGGGCGTGAGGCGCGACCGATCCCGGCTGGCGGCCATTCTGCCCGGCCTCTGGCTGGCGGTGTTCTTCGCCTTCCCGTTCCTGCTGGTGCTCAAGCTGTCGCTGTCCGACAGCGCCCTGGCCATGCCGCCCTACACGCCCCAGCTCGACTGGGGCCGCGGCCTCGCCGGCGTGCGCGACTTCCTCGGCGGCCTGGATCTCGAGACCTACGCCCGCCTCGCCGCGGACCGGCTCTACCTGGACGCCTATGTCTCCAGCCTGCGCATCGCCGGGACCGCCACCCTGATCCTGCTGCTGGTGGGCTACCCCATGGCCTATGGCATCGCCCGGTGCCCGCCCCGGGCGCGCCACATGCTGGTGATGGCGGTGGTGCTGCCGTTCTGGACCAGCTTCCTGATCCGCATCTACGCCTGGATCGCCATCCTGAAGCCCGCCGGCCTGCTGAACGCCGGCCTCGGAGCCCTGGGCCTGGGCCCCATCAACCTGCTCAACACCGAGACCGCGGTGATCCTCGGCCTGGTCTACGCCTATCTGCCGTTCATGGTGCTGCCGCTCTATGCGGTTCTGGAGCGGCAGGACTCCCGCCTGGTGGAAGCGGCGCGCGACCTCGGCGCCTCCCAGGCCCGGGCGTTCTGGACGGTGACCTTCCCCCTGTCCCTGCCCGGCGTGGCCGCCGGCGCCCTGCTCTGCTTCATCCCCATGACCGGCGAGTTCGTGGTCCCGGACCTGCTCGGCGGATCCGAGACCCTGATGCTCGGCCGGGTGATCTGGACCGAGTTCTTCGCCAACCGCGACTGGCCGGCCGCCTCGGCGGTGGCCATCGCCCTGCTGGCCGTCCTGGTGATCCCGATCCTGCTGTTCGAGCGCCAGCCGGGCAAGGTGATGCGATGAGGCCCTCAGCCTTCAACATCGCCGCCATCGTCCTTGGGCTGGCCTTCCTCTATGTGCCGATCGGCCTGCTGATCCTCTATTCGTTCAACGACAGCCGGCTGATGACCTCTTGGTCGGGCTTCTCCATGCGCTGGTACCGGGCGCTGCTGAACGACCGGCAGATGCTGGAAGCGGTGTGGACGACGCTGCGGGTCGGGGTCCTGTCGGCCACCGTGGCCACGGTGCTCGGCACGCTGGCGGCGGTGGCCCTGGTCCGCGGGGGCCGGTTCCGCGGCCGCACCGGCCTGGTCGGCACGATCTACGCCACCCTCGTCATGCCCGAGGTGATCCTGGGGCTGTCGCTGCTGCTGCTGTTCGTGGCCGCCGGGGTGGCGCGGGGCTTCTGGACCGTCACCCTGGCCCACACGACCCTCACCCTCGCCTACGCCACGGTAGTGGTGCAGGCACGCCTCGCCGGCTTCGACCGCAGCCTGGAGGAAGCGGCCCAGGACCTCGGCGCGCCGCCCTGGAAGGCCTTCGCCACCGTCACCCTGCCCAACATCGCCCCCGCCGTGGCCGCCGCCTGGATCCTGGCCTTCACCCTCTCCCTGGACGACCTGGTGATCGCCAGCTTCACCTCCGGGCCCGGCGCCACCACCCTGCCCATGCGGCTCTACAGCCAGGTGCGGCTGGGGGTGAATCCCGAGATCAACGCCATCTCCACCCTGCTGATCGGCCTCGTCGCCACCGGGGTCATCGGCGCCTACCTGATCCAGCAGCGCCGGCCGCGCTGAGGCGCCTTGCGGTGAGGTTGGTGCCGGATGCAGGGCTCGAACCCGCGACCTTCGGTTTACAAAACCGCTGCTCTACCAGCTGAGCTAATCCGGCAACTCTAGCGAAATCAAGGATTTATCGGTCCGCGAACTGATCTCTTTCGCTGTTGGGGCACCTATGGGGCACGACGATCTCTTGGAAGCGACCGATTACACATCGAACGCGCTGGAGCAAGCTAAGCTGCGCTGCATGAACCTCGCCGTGTACGCCCTGACGGTCACTCGGCGAGGCGGTGTACCGCTTTCGCTCACCACGACCCCAACAATGTCGTCCTGATCGAGCTGTCGGCGCATGCCCAGTCACGCCTGGGCCGGCAGCGGATATCTAGGCAGAGG
>JAEYNH010000227.1 GCA_023412655.1 Pseudomonadota bacterium
GGCCGGGATTCCACCTGCTCGGCCTGCCGCGGCGGCTCGGGCGCGGCATCCTCGGACGGCGCCGGCGGCTGGGGCTGGGGCGCTGGACGCACGCCGGCGCCCGGGCCCGAGGGCGGGGATGTCCCCGGCGTATTGATTGGGAAGTTCGGACTCGCGCAGGCGGACAACGCCGCAGCCAGGGCGCTCGTGGCCAGCAGGGTCAGGATCGGGCGCGTGGAGGAATGCGTCATCGCCGCTCCGGGTCGGTGAAAAGAATCATCGGGGCGTGGTCGGAGATCATGGCGGCGGGCCGGCGCCCCAGCCAACCCGCAAACCGCCGCAGCCTGTGGACCGCTTCAGGGTTCCTTGGCCACGCCATCGAGGAGCGGCACGAAACGGACGTCTATGAGGTCCTCGACCTCGAAACCGCCCTTGCCATCGCCCGTGTAGCGGCGAAGGCTCTGCACCGGCCCCTTGCCCACGGGCGCGACCAGGATCCCATTCGGCTTGAGCTGCGAAAGCAGAGCCTTGGGCTCGCCCGGCGCCGCCGCCGTGACCATAATGCGGTCAAAAGGCGCCTGTTCGGGCCACCCTTCCCCGCCGTCTCCGAAGCGGGTGACGATATTGGTCAGGCCCAGCTCTTTGAACCGGGCTTCGGCCTCCCGCATCAGGGTGCGGTAACGCTCCACAGTGTAGACCAGCCGGGCGATCCTCGAGAGGATCGCGGTCTGGTAGCCGCTGCCGGTGCCGATCTCGAGCACCCGGTCCCGGCGGTCGATCTTCAGGGCCTGGGTCATCAGGCCGACGATGAACGGCTGGCTGATGGTCTGGCCGCAGGCGATCGGCAGGGCCGAATCCTCGAAGGCGCGGTCCTTGAAAAGTTCCTGGGTGAACAACGGCCGGGGCGTGGCCTCGATGGCGTTCAGCACCTTGGCGTCGCTGACCCCCTGGGCGCGCAGCGCCAGGATCAGACGGGCCATCCGGGTCTCGGACGTATCTTCCGGATCGGCCATCGCTCAGACCTTCGGCGGGGCCCCGCCCAGCCTGCCCTTCAGTTCATAGACCGTGGGCATGTGGGTGAGGTCGATATGGAGCGGGGTGACCGAGATCTTGCCCTCGTAGAGCGCCCGGAGGTCGGTGCCTTCGGCGGGGCTGGAGCGCTCCTGCCGGAAGCCGATCCAGTAGTAGTCCTTGCCGAGCAGGTCGGTCCGCCGCTCGGCATGCCGCACCTGGATGTCCCGGAAGCCCTGGCGGGTCACCTCCACCTCGGTGATCTCTTCCACCGGCAGGTGGGGGAAGTTCACGTTGATGACCACGTCCGAGGGCCAGCCGACCTCGACGAGGCGCTTGATGATGCCCGGGGCGAAGGCTTCGGCGACGTCGAAGTTGGCCCCGGCCTCGTGGAAACCAGCCTGTGACAGGGCGATGGACGGCACGCCCAGGGCCATGCCCTCGATCGCGCCGGCCACGGTGCCCGACATGGTCACGTCCTCGGCCAGGTTGGCGCCGCGGTTAACGCCGGACAGCACCAGGTCAGGTTTCCTGCCCTTCACCAGTTCGTGGACCCCCAGCATGACGCAGTCGGTGGGCGTGCCGGTGGTGGAGAAGCGACGCTCGCCAAGGGCGCGCACCCGGATCGGCTCGGCCAGGGTCAGGGCCCGGCTGGCGCCCGACTGCTCGTACTCAGGTGCGCAGACCCAGACATCGTCGGAGAGCTGGGCGGCCACGCGCTCCAGCGCGGCCAGGCCGTCGGCATGGATGCCGTCGTCGTTGGTGACCAGGATCCTCATGCGTCGCCGCCGATGTGGGTGACGCCGGGCATGTAGGGCTTGAGGGCCTCGGGCACGGCGATCCGGCCACCCTGGTCCTGGTAGTTCTCGAGGATCGCCACCAGGGTGCGGCCAACGGCCAGGCCCGAGCCGTTCAAGGTGTGGACGAACCGGGTGCCCTTTTCGCCAGCCTTCTTGGCGCGGGCGTTCATGCGCCGGGCCTGGAAGTCGCCGGTGTTCGAGCAGGAGCTGATCTCGCGATATTTCTCCTGGCTCGGCAGCCACACCTCGAGGTCATAGGTCTTGCGGGCGCCGAAGCCCATATCGCCGGTGCACAGCAGCATGGTGCGGAACGGCAGCTCCAGGCGCTTGAGCACCGTCTCGGCGCACTCGGTCATGCGCTCGTGCTCGGCCTCTGACTGCTCAGGGGCGGTGATGGAGACCAGCTCGCACTTGCTGAACTGGTGCTGGCGGATCATTCCGCGGGTGTCACGGCCCGAGGCCCCGGCCTCGGAGCGGAAGCACGGTGTCAGGGCGGTGTAGCGCAGCGGCAGCTCTTCCTCGGCCACGATCTGGTCCATCACCAGGCTGGTGAGCGAGACCTCGGCGGTAGGGATCAGCCAGCGGCCGTCGGTTGTCTGGAACAGGTCCTCGGCGAACTTCGGCAGCTTGTCGGTGCCGTAGGCGGCGGCGTCGTTGACCAGCAGCGGCGGGTTCACCTCGGTGTAGCCGTGCTCCTGGGTCTGCAGGTCCAGCATGAACTGGCCCAGGGCGCGCTCCAGCCTGGCCAACTGGCCCTTCAGCACCACGAAGCGGGCCCCGCTCATCCGTGCGGCGGCCTCGAAGTCCATCAGGCCCAGGCCCTCGCCGAGGTCGACGTGGTCTTTCGGGCTGGCGATGGCGCGGGGCTCGCCCCAGCGGCGGACCTCAACGTTGTCGTGCTCGTCGGCGCCCACCGGCACGTCGGGGAACGGGATGTTGGGCAGGGCCGAGAGCACGGCTTTCAGCGCCTCGCCCGTCTCCCGCTCGATCTCGGCCTGCTCTTCCAGAGTCTTCTTGAGGCCTTCCACCTGCGCCATCAGGCGCTGAGCTTCCTCTTCGTTCTTCTGGGCCTTGGCCTGACCGATCTTCTTGGAGGCTTCGTTGCGCTCGGCCTGGGCGGACTGCAGCGCGGTCTGAGCCGCGCGCAGCCGCGCGTCCAGTTCGAGGATCTCGGCGACCCTGCCGGGCGATCCCTTCCGCGCCCACGCTGTCTCGTAGAGCTCGGGGTTCTCGCGGATGGCTTTCAGGTCGTGCATGGGGGCCGCTCGTCGCTTGAGCGGCCCTCTCTAGAGCGCGTCGGAACGGGCGCCAAGTTTAGGCGGCCACGATATCCCGGGTTTCCTCTTCCTTGCGCCGTCGCCGCTCAATCGCGGCCACGCACCAGATCGAAACCTCGTAGAGGAGGATGATCGGCAGGGCGAGCATGGTCTGGCTGATCGGATCGGGCGGGGTGACGATGGCCGCGACCACGAACACGCCGACGATGGCGTAGCGACGCCCCACGCGCAGCATCTGAGAGGTGACGATGCCCGCCATGCCCAGCAGGGTCAGCACCACTGGCAGCTGGAAGCACAGGCCGAACGCCAGCAGCAAGGTGGTCACCAGGCTGAGATAGTCCGAGACCTTGGGCAGCAACTGCACCGAAATGGCCCCGGCGCCGACGATCTGCTGGCTCAACGAGAACCACAGAACGAAGGGCAGGATCACGAAATAGACCAGGGCCGCACCCAGCAGGAACAGCGAGGGAGCCGCCAGCAGGAACGGCAGGAAGGCCTTGCGCTCGCGCTTGTAGAGGCCCGGCGCCACGAAGGCGTAGACCTGCCAGGCCAGGATCGGGAACGCGAGCACCACCGCCCCGAAGCCGGCGAGCTTCAGCTTGGTGAAGAAGAACTCCAGCGGCGCGGTGAACACCAGCTGCAGGTTCTCGGCTCCCGTGAGCTGCGGCAGCTGCTTGACCCCCATGACCACGAACAGGAGGTCGAAGGGGCCGGAGGTATGGCCCGCGCGCTGGGCGGCGAACAGGCGGGCGGCCATCTCGAACGGATGGAGCAGGAACTGGTAGATCGGCGTCGAGAGCGCGAAGCAGATGATGAAGCCCACCACCACGGCGGCGACCGAGATGATGAGTCGCTTGCGCAGCTCGATCAGGTGATCCAGCAGCGGGGCCCGGGAGGCCTCGATCTCGGCGTCGTCGTCCTGGTAGCTCATTCGCCGATCTTCTTCGAAGCGGTCTTGGCCGCACGCGGCTTGGCGGCGGCCTTTATGGTCGTCTGGTTTCCGGCCTTGGCCGGGGTCGCCTTGGCTCCCTTGGCGGCGCTGTCGGCAGCGGCCTTTGGCTTCGCCGCGCGCGGTTTGCGGGCGGGCTTTGCGGCGGCCGCGGGCTCTGTCGCCGCGGGCGCAGCGGGCTCAGGCTCGGGCGGCTCGGAGGTCTGGGCGTACTCGTAGCTGGGCGTGTTCAGCTGCACGCCCACGTCGGACAGGCTCTGTTCAATGTCGCTGGCGGCCTGGTTCATCGAGGAATCCGCCATGGCGAGGTCGCCCAGCTGGCCGCGGCGCATGGCCTCGACCTCCTTGCGCAGGTCTTCCAGCTCGGACTGGCGAGCCATGTCGTCGAAGCTGGCCCGGAACTCGGCGGCCATGCCGCGGACCTTGGCCATGAATTGACCCACCCGCCGCATCAGCAGCGGCAGGTCCTTCGGGCCCACGACGATCAAAGCCACAGCGGCGATGACCAGGAGCTCGGATGCGCCGATCTCGGGTAACATGACGGGTGGCCTAAACGCAGGCGCCGGCCGCGATCAAGCGGGCCGGCGCCGAATTTGCCGGAGCCGCGACGGCGTCAGCCGCGCGCCTGGTCCTTCTCGCGCTCCTTGGGGAGCGGCTTGGCGGTGTCGTCCTCGGCCGGCTCGCCGTCGCTCTTGAGGCCATCACGGAACGCGCGGATGCCCTTGGCGGCGTCGCCCATGATGCCCGAAAGACGGCCGCGGCCGCCGAACAGCAGCGCCACGACGACCAGCACGATCAGCCAGTGCCAGATCGAAAAAGAGCCCATGAGGCCTTACTCCCTTTCGCCCCCCTATGAGACGTCAGGGGCCTATATAGTCCGGTGTTCGACCGCGCGCCACGGCGACGAGTGCGCCCTATCCGCGCTCCTCGTCCTCGCCCAGGAAATCGACGTGGAACTCGGGGGCCTCGGCGAGGTCGAGGGCATCCTCTTCCGGCGCAGCTTCGCCAGGGGTCGGCACGGTGAAATCGGCGGGGATGTCGAGACTGAGCAGCCCCGCGGCCTTCATCTCGGCGACCCCAGGTAGATCGGCGAGGCTCGCCAGCCCGTAGTGCTCGAGGAAGGCGTCCGTCGTGCCATATGTCACGGGCCGCCCCGGCGTCCGGCGCCGCCCGCGCATGCGCACCAGGCCCAGCTCCAGCAGCACATCGAGGGTGCCCCTGCTGGCCTGAACGCCGCGTACGGCCTCGATCTCGGCCCGGGTGACCGGCTGATGGTAGGCGATGATCGCCAGGGTCTCCTGAGCGGCCTTGGACAGGCGGCGCGGCTCGTCGCGCTCTTCAGTCATCAGCCAGGCGAGGTCTTCCGCCGTCTGGAAGCGCCAGCCGCCGCCCACGTTGGACAGCACCACGCCGCGCCCCTCGTAGAGGCTCGACAGCTCCGCCAGGGCCCCGGCCACGTCGGCGCCTTCCGGCAGACGGCCGGCCAGGTCCTCGATCGTCAGGGGACGGGCGGCGGCGAACAGCAGCGCCTCGACTTCCCGGGCGGTGGGTCCGGGAGTCACGCCGCCCTCGCCGCGCGGGCGCGGAGGTAGATGTCCGCGAAGGCCTCGAGCTGCCGGGCCTCCAGCGCCCCTTCCTTGACCAGTTCGAGGCTGGCCGAGAGCGTCGACGCCAGATAGGACGCCCGGCTCGGCATGTTCTCCAGGGGTGGGCCGGACGGGGCGACCCCGGCCAGCGGCGTCCAGCGATCAAGGTCCGGCAGCAGCTTGCGCAGCCGGTCGCGGGCGTCTTCCAGCGGATAGGCCTTGGGGGCCATGGGCTTGTAGTGGCGCTGCACCTCCCGGCGGCGCTGGTCGATGTAGGCGCTCATCAGCGAATAGAGATCGCCCTCGATCCGGCCGGACGGCACCACCTTGATGGCCTCGGGATCGCCGCGGACGAACACCTGCTGGCCTAGCTGGGGGCGGGCCTTGAGCGCCTCGGCGGCGTTGCGCATGGCTTCCAGCTTGGCCAGTCGGAAGGCCAGCCGGGCGGCCATCTCCTCGGCCGGCGGCTCCTCGGCCTTGGGCCGCTCGGGCTTGGGCAGCAGCAGGCGGGATTTCAGGTAGGCCAGCCAGGCGGCCATCACCAGATAGTCGGCGGCCAGGGAGAAGCGACGCCGGCGCGCCTCCTGCACGAAGGCCAGATACTGTACGGCGAGGCGGGTGATGGACAGCTTGAGCAGGTCCACCTTCTGGCTGCGGGCCAGAGCCAGCAGGACGTGCAACGGGCCTTCATAGCCGTCGACGTCGACGATCAGGGCCTCGCCGTCCTCGGCCGCCGTGGTGGCCGCGGCGAAGTCCAGACTGGGCTGGAAGGCCTTGTTCATGCGAACGCGGCCTCGAAACGGATGGCGGCCTCGATCGCGTCGAAAGGCTCGGGGGCGCCGGGGATCCGCGACAGCGCCGCCCTCGCCCGCTCGGCCGCGCGCCCGGCCAGTTCACCCGTGCCGCCGATCACCGCCCGCATCTCGGCCATGTCGCCGTTGCAGTGGAGGACCACGTCGCATCCCGCGGCCAGGGACTGCGCCGCCCGCGCCTCCAGCGGACCGGCGAGCGCCTTCATCGAAAGGTCATCGCTCATCACCAGGCCGTCGAACCCGATGGCGCCCCGGATCACCTTCTCGAACACCGCCTCGGAGGTGGTGGCGGATTGGGCCGGGTCCACCGCCGAGTAGATAACGTGGGCCGTCATCGCCATGGGCATGTCGGAGAGCGCCCGGAACGGGGCGAAATCGCGGGCGTCCAGCGCCTCGAACGAGGCGTCCACCACCGGCAGCTCCAGATGGCTGTCGGCCTTGGCCCTACCGTGGCCGGGGATGTGCTTGACGATCGGCAGGACGCCGCCGGCGATCAGGCCCTCGCAGGCGGCGCGGCCCAGCAGGGCCACGTCCTCGGGAGTGTCGCCATAGGCGCGGTCGCCGATGATCTCGTGGCCTTCGGGGTCGGGCACGTCCAGCACAGGCACGCAATCGACATTGATGCCGAGGGCGGCCAGGTCGTGGGCGATCAGCCGGGCGCCCAGACGGGTGATCTCGCGCCGGCGGTCCTTCGGCAGGGCGCCATAGGCCCGTCCCGGCGGATAGGCCCGCCAGTGCGGCGGGCCCAGGCGCTGGATCCGGCCGCCTTCCTGGTCGATGAGGATCGGCGCGTCCTCGCGGTCCACCGACCGGCGCAGGGCCTCGGTCAGGCGCAGCACCTGGTACGGCGTCTCGATGTTGCGCGCGAACAGGATGAAGCCCCAGGGCTGAACGTCGCGGAAGAACGCGAGTTCTTCGACGTTCAGCTCGGTGGAGGCGCAGCCCAGGATCGCGGCGGAGACGCTCACCGGACGAAGCAGTTCTTCCCGGCGGCCTTCAGCCGGCTGCAGAAGGCGGCGGCCTCCTCGCGGCTGGCGAAGCCGGTGACGGCGGTGCGGTAGAGGGTGGAGCCGTCGCGCTCGATCTTCTCGACGCTCTTGCCCTTGCCGGCGGCCAGGCCCGGGGCGGCGGCGACAGCCTCGTTCCAGGCCCGGTCGGCGAGGGCCGGCGAGGACACCGCCCCGATCTGCACGGCCGCGGCGCCCGAGCGGGCCACCGGAGCCGGTGTGGCCGCCGCCTTGGGCTCGGGGGCCCTGGCCACGGG
>JAEYNH010000128.1 GCA_023412655.1 Pseudomonadota bacterium
GCCCAGCAGGGTGTCGTTCCCCGCCCCGCCGGTCAGGCTGTCATTGCCATGGGCGGCGGTCAGCCGCTCGACGATCTCCTCGACGTAGACGATCGTCCCGCCCCCGGCGGTGGCGTCGCTGGGCAGCACCTCGCCATCCCCCAGCAGCAGGTCGTCGCCGTCGCCGCCGTCCAGCACGTCGCTGCCGCCCGTGCCCGCCAGCAGGTTGTTCCCCGCGTCGCCGGTCAGGGTGTCGTTGAAAAGGGTCCCTGACAGGTTCTCGATGCTCGTCAGGGTGACCTTGGCGGTCCCGCCGATGTCCTGCGCGCCCGACGCCGCCAGCGAGACCTGGAAGCCGCTGGTGATGGCGATTCCCGTGAAACCCAGGGTGTCCTCGCCGTCACCGCCGTCGATGGTGTTGTCGCCGCTCATCGCGCTGATGGCGATCAGATCGTCGCCCGCCGCGCCGTCGACGGAATTGTCGCCGCCGTTGGTGACGATGTAGTTGTCCTGCGCGCTGCCGATCAGGGTGTCGTTGAAGCCGTTGCTCCCCGAGACGTGCTCGATGTTGATCAGCACGTCGGTTCCGGCGCCCGTGGCCTCGCCCGTCCCCAGGTTGACCAGGACCGCCCCCCCGGCGCTGTAGTACGAGACGCGGTCGCCGCCCGCGCCGCCGTCGAGGGTGTCGTTCCCCGGCCCGCCCTCCAGATAGTCGTTGCCGTCATCGCCGCTCAGCGAGTCGTCGCCCGCCTGCCCGCGCAACTCGTCGAGGCCGCCCCCGCCCGCCAGGGTGTCGTTGCCGTCACCCCCGTAGATCGCCTCGTCGTCGTTCGTCCCCACGAACGTGTCGTCGTCCGGCGTGCCAGCAAAATCCGCCATCAGTCTCTTGCCCCCAAGACGAAGCGCCCGTCGGAGCCAGGACCGGCCGACGCACACGCTTCTTCAGGGCGGACTCGGCCGCCCCGATATTGGAGGCGAAGCTATTCGGGCGGCCCGCGCGCCGCTTCCCCCATTTGGGGGAGGTGCGTCAGTTCAACGCTATGTCGTCTAGTCGACGCCTAATGAATTCCGCCGCCAGCAGAATGGACTGCTTGGCCTTGGGAGTATTCATCCGCTCCCAGACATGGGTCTCCTCGGCCCACAGCCGCACGGTCAGGTCTCCGCCGGCGTCCCGTACCTTGTCGGCGAGTCGCACGGCGTCGTCGTAAAGTATGTCGCCCCGGCTGGCGTGGATCAGCATCGGGGGAAATCCGTCGAAGCTCCCGAACAGCGGCGAGGCCACCGGATCGGTGGCCGGGATCCCGTTGAGGTAGAACCTGGCCACCAGGGCCAGGCTTTCCATGGTGTAGGGCGTCGTCCCCATCAGCGAGGCGGCCGTGACGCTCCAGCTCTGCAGCGACAGGTCCACCCACGGCGAGAGCAGGACGATCCCTCCGGGCAGGTCCATCCCCCGGGCCTTGGCCTGCTGCAGGGCCGCCAGCAGGATCGCCGCCCCGGCGGACTCGGCCAGCGCCACCACCGGCTCGTCCGGACACTGCGCCCGGAACCAGCCCCAGGCGGCCACGATGTCCTCCACGGCCGACGGGCAGGGATGCTCGGGCGCCAGCCGATAGCTCGGGGCGAACACCTGCGCCTCGGCCGTGGCGGCGAACCGGGCCACCAGCTGGGTGATCCGCGGCGAGCGCTCGGCCACGAACGAGCCGCCATGGACGTAGAACACATAGCCCCGGGGCTTGCTCTCCCGGGGGGCGAACCACTCCGAGGGCGCCGGCGGCAGGGACAGCACCCCCGGCCCGGCCACCCGCACCGCCTCGGCCTCCATCATCGGCAGGATCGGCGCGTCGAACCGCTCGTGCGTCCGCCGCTGGCGTTCCACATAGGCCAGCAGCGCCTCGCGCCCGGCCAGGTCCGCCCGCACCGCCTGTCGCATGGAGCGGGTCACCGCCCACTGCATGGCCCGGTTGGCGAGCCTTCGCGCCGTCGACGTCAGCGACCGCGCGGCGGCCCCATCCATGTCGAAAACTTGCAGCCGGCCAGTGTGCAGCCGTTCAGCAACCGGCTGGTCAATTCCATAAGCAAGGCTCATTACTGCCCCAGCTCCCCCCAATTGGAATGAGAGCATGAGCGACGAAGACGCTTTCGACCAGAGGCTGGTGAAACCGGCCCAGCATTACGCCACGCTCTATCCCAGCATCACCGCGCGTCTGAAGGCCGCCTTCCACTCCGGCAACCCCGCCGCGCGCGAGGCTGCCCGGGCCCTCAGCGCCGCTCTGGAACGCTCCAACCAGGCGCGGGCCCAGCACCTGCGCGACGTCCACCGGCTCTCGCCGCAGGAGACCCGCATCGTCCTCAACCTGGTGGACGGCGGCTCGGTGGCCAGCTGCGCCGAGCTGCTGGAGGTGGCGGAAAGCACCGTCCGCTCCCACCTGAAGTCGATCTTCGCCAAGACCGGCGTGCGCCGTCAGGCCGACCTGCGCACCCTGATCCGACCCCGCTAGTTCGCCCCGTCCTCGTTGGCCGGCGCCTTGGCGGCGTTCTCGGCCAGCAGATGGGCGTTCTGCGCCCGGATCTTGGCCGCCGGCTCGTCGTACAGGAACGGCAGGGTGGCGTAGCGCCGGCCGCGGGTGATGGGCGAGACCTCGTGCAGCATGGAGCACGAGAACACCACCGCCCCGCCGGTGGGCGGCCGGTAGGCGCGGCGGCCATATTCGGGGAAGCAGAGGTCGCCCCCCTCGAAGTCCTCGGCGTTGAGGTTGATCGAACAGGCGAACCGCCGGTGGGCCGTGCCCGGAGAGTCGTTGTCCCGGTGCGCCCGGAAGTGGCCGCCCTCCTCGGCGTCGTAGGCCGCCACGATGTAGCGCTCCACCCGGGTCACCTGGAAGGCGAACGCCCGATGGATCTCGGGGGCCAGCCGCTCGCGCAGCCGCGCCCGGATGCCGCGGATGATGCCCTCGTCCGTGATGATCGCATCCCGCCGGCGCTTGAAGCCGTCGTCCATCACCCCGGTGGTCAGGCCGTTGATCTGCCGCATGACGCCCGAGGGCGTGCCGCCGTTGGTCTCGTAATAGGCGATCAGTTGCCGGCAGAAGCTGGGTTCGAACACCCGCGGCACGATCAGCACCGGCGCGTGGATCTCCACTCCGGCGTGCAGCTCCGGCGCCGGAAGCTGGGCGACGAGCCCCGTCATCCGCGGAAGGTCCTCGAAACCTCCGGTGGCCAGGCTCCGCAGAGTGGGATCGGCCACCAGCCAGAAGGCGTTCTCGGCGCCCTCTTCGGTCATCGCCCCGTACAGCCTCGAAACCTCGCCGCTCTCGTCCAGCATCCAGCGGATCGCCAGCCGCTCCTCGAGGGCGCCGAACAGCTCGGCGTCCTGGGTGACGGCGAAGACGATGCAGCGGCCGGGGGCGAACAGCTTCTCGTTGGCCAGCAGGTGGTCGGCCACCGCCCACGCCGCGGCCGGGTCCCGCGGCAGGAAGACCAGCAGCACGAAGCGGCCGCCCACGGCGCCGAAGGCGAAGGTCGGGTTGCCGTGGGTCCGCGCCTTGAACCAGGGGATCGGCGCGCCGAGCACGCGGGGATAGGCCATGGCGCGCCTCCTAACCGAAGAGGTCGGCGTCCGAGCCGCCGCCGACGACCACGATGGGTGTCTCGTCGGGCCGCGCCTCCAGGGTCACCGCCGCCCCGCCGGTCTCCCAGCCGGGATTGGGCCAGTTCGGATAGATCGCCGGGTGATTCCAAGGCTCCAGGGAGGGGTCCGTCACCACCGGCTGGTCGGGGTCCGGCTCGTAGGGCGCCTCCGGCTCGGGCTGGGGCGCGGCCTCGGCGGGGCGCTGGTGATAGCCCTCGGCCCGGCCATGGGCCACGTACCAGTACTTGGCGTAGGCCTCGGGCGTATCGCCGCCCACCCGTTCCAGCCAGGCCTTGGACTTGTGGTCGTTGTCCGGACCGTAGAAGGCCTCATAGAAGCCCCACAGCACGTCCGGCCGCTCGACCAACAGCCGCGCCACATCGATGGCCTCGGCCGCCGCCTTGTCGGTCTGGGAATAGCCCTCCCAGCGGCCGTGGGTCTCGTACCAGTACTTGGCGTAGGCCTCCGGCGTATCGCCGCCCACGCGCTTCAGCCAGGCGGTGGAGTTGTGGTCGTTGTCCGGGCCGTGGAATGCCTCGTAGAAGCCGCGCAGCACGTCGGGCCGTTCGGCCAGGATGCGCTCCACCGAGACGTTGTCCTGCGCCGTCGTCGGGCCCTGGTTGTAGCCCTCGTACCGGCCGTGATGATCGTACCAGTAGCGGGCATAGGCCTCGGGCGTCTCCCCGCCCACCCGCTCGGCCCAGGCGCGCGAGCCCTTGTCGTTGTTTGGCCCGTGGAAGGCTTCGTAGAAGCCGCGCAGCACGTCCGGCCGCTCCGCGAGGATACGCTCCACCGAGATCGTCGCCGGGTCGTCGCCGGTCAGCGCGACGGCGGCTGCGAGGGCCGCAGACGTCAGGGCTTCCTGAGGCAGCAGCACGGCGCCGCCGGCGGCGGGCTCCGTCGCTTCCTCGTCCGGACCGGGAAAGAAGAACGCTTCCAAAAGGGGAACTCTCCACGACTGTGCCGTGGAATTCGACGCCCGGGCCGAAACCCTCAATCATAAGAACATTATAAGGGGCCGCCCCCGACCCCTGGCGGCCGCACGGCCTGCCTCAGCCCGCGCCCGCCTCGTCCTCGGCCGCCAGCCGGTAGCCCAGGCCTGGCTCGGTGGTCACCAGGCGCGGCGAGGCCGGCTCGGCCTCCACCTTCTGCCGAAGCTGGCCCACCAGCACCCGCACGAACTGGGCGTCCACCTGGGCGCCCGGCCCCCAGACGGCGGCGATCAGCTGCCGGTGCGTCACGACCCGGCCCGCGTGCCGCGCCAGCACCCGCAACAGGTCGTATTCCCGGGGCGTCAGATGCACCTCCTCCCCCTGGATGGTCACCCGACGGAGGGGGAAGTCGATCTCCAGGTCCCCGGCCCGCACCCGGGCCTGGGACGAGAACCGCCGGTCCCGCCCGCGCTGGGCGGCCCGCAGGCGGGCCAGCAGTTCGCCCACCCCCACCGGCTTGTTCACATAGTCGTCGGCGCCCGCGTCCAGGGCGGCGATCTTCTCGCTCTCCAGGTCGCGGGCCGAGAGCACGATGATCGGGGCGTCCGACCACTCGCGCACCCGCACGATCACATCCTTGCCGTCCATGTCGGGCAGGCCGAGGTCCAGCAGGATGGCGTCGCACGGCTCGGCCGCCAGGGCCCGCAGCGCCCCCTCGCCCGACGCGCTGGCCTCCACCACATAGCCCGCCGCCTGCAGCGCCGGGGTCAAGGCCCGCACGATCTGCGGCTCGTCGTCCACGATCAGCAGCCGGAGCCCGCTCATGCCGCCGCCTTCAGGCTCAGGGTCGCCACCAGGCCCGAGGCCCCGTCGTCCCGGTTGCGCACGCCGATCCGCCCGCCCATCCCCGCGAGCAGGCCCCGGCTGATGGCCAGGCCCAGGCCGGTGCCGGCCGTGCCGCGCGCCCCGCTCGCCCGGTAGAACTTCTCGAAGATGCGTTCGGCCTCGTCGGGGGCCACCCCGGGGCCGCTGTCGGTCACCTCCACCACCACCTCACGGCCCTGCCCGGCCACGGTGACGGCGATGGGCGCCCCGGTCGGCGAATAGCGCAGGGCGTTCTCCACCACGTTGCCGAACGCCTGCTCGAACAGCACCGGGTCGCCTTCGGCCTCCGGAGTGGCCGGATCGATGCGGAGGTCGAAGGGCCGCTGCTCGCCCCGGTTCCGCCGGGCCACCGCCCGCTCCACCACCTCCGGCACGTTGAAGGCCGAGGCCGCCACGGTGAGCTGCCCGGCCTCCAGCCGGCTCATGCTCAGAAGGTTGGCCACCGTGGCGTCCAGGCGCTCGGCCTCTTCCCGGATCGTGTCGGCCAGGTCCAGCCGCACGGCGGCTTCGAACCGGCCGTCGAACTCCCGCAGGCTGGTGGCCGAGGCCAGGATCGCCGCCAGCGGCGTGCGCAGGTCGTGCGAAATCGAGGACAGCAGGGCGTTCCTCAGGTCCTCGGTGCGGGCCCTCGCCTCGGCGTCGGCCTTGGCGGCCGCCAGCCGGGCCCGGGAGATCGCCGCGGCCCCGGTGTCGGCCAGGATCTCGATCAGGGTCTGCTCCTCCTCCGACAGCGGCGGCCCGCCCAGGGGCCGCCAG